>CAXMOW010000021.1:0-25003 GCA_964195235.1 uncultured Acidimicrobiia bacterium
TCTTCTGGAGTATGTGGCAGGTGACTATCGCAATCGGTCTGTTCGTTGGACCGGTGATTCCCGGTGAGTGGAATCTCGCATTTGCGGTGCCCATACTGTTCGTTGGTCTGGTCGTGATGGGGATAGACAAAAGCCCCAAGCTGATCGCCGCATTGGCGGGCGCCGGCTTTACCTTCCTTTTCGCCGGACTTCCCAATCGCGGCGGCCTCCTTGTGGGAGCGCTCGTTGGAGTGCTGGCAGGGACTTTTGCCGAAAAGGTGAAGGCCGATGCCTGAAGTCGTCGCCGTTCTCGCAGTAGGTCTGGGCACCTATACCAGCCGCGCCGTGTTCATCATCGCCTTGGCAAATCGTGAGATTCCGCCAACCATCCTCAAGTCTCTCCAGTATGTGGCGCCTGCCGTTCTTTCGGCATTGATCGTGGCACTTCTCATCGACAGTGATGGCAACGTCGCCATCGGCCTGCCAGAAGCAGCCGGTCTGGTTGTCGGCGGCGCCGTCGCCTACAAGACTCGCAACCACATCCTCACTCTCATCGCCGGCATGACCATGTTCTGGGTGGTCAGGGCCCTCACCTAGATGAGGGTGGTGGCCTGCTGGAATCGAAGCTTCCATCCATTGCTAGATCGGATCCAGATTGACGACCGCCGCGCCCGCTGAGTCGCCCCATCGTTGGTCACAGTATTTTCGTAGGTGACGAGGACAACGTCATCGGACAGCGACTCAGCTCTGAAGTCATCGAAGGGGAACACAACTGACGCCTCACTAGCCCGAGCATTGATCAGGTGGGCCCGATCGTAGACATCGCCAAATCGACAGAACTCTTGGAACTCGTCACTGAGCATCTGGTCTCTTGAGGCCGGGTCGTCGCGCCAGAGGCTCTCCTCAAGACGACGAAAGACATCAACAGCCTTCGCTGACATGGTCATGTGATCGATCCTACGGCTTGCCGTGAGAACCCCTAGCTTCGACTGGAAATCTGAAGGGTACGGTTCTGGTCATGTCCAACTGCTGTGACCCCGTCTCCTATCGCCGCTTCTTCAATACCAAAGAGGCCAATCGACGGCTGAAGAATTACCGCAAGCGGGGTCTCGACCCGATGGCGGCCGATATCGTCGAGTACTTGAAAACTCGGGACATAGCCGGTGCCGGCCTGCTCGAAGTAGGGGGCGGCGTCGGTGATCTTCAGGTCGAGCTTCTCAAGGCCGGGGCGGATCGTGCTCTCAACGTCGAGCTTTCCGACGCATATGAGAGTGTCGCCGAACAACTGGCCGAAGACGAGGGCTTCGCCGACCGTATGACCAGGCAATTCGGCGACTTTGTCGAGGTCCAGGATGAGCTGGACTCCGCTGACATTGTCGTGTTGAACCGAGTGGTCTGTTGCTACCCATTCATGGAGCGCATGATGAACGCGGCGGTCGCCAAGGCTGATGGATATCTAGGTCTGGTGTTTCCACGGGGCCGATGGTGGACCAAGACCTTCTTCGGTCTGGGAAACAAGTACTGGGCAATACGTGGCTGGGACTTCCGCGCTTTTGTCTACCCGCCAGATGAAATCGAGAAAGTCGCCATCGACAACGGATTTGCAGTTCGCCATCGGTCCAACGATCTCTCGTGGCAAGCGGTGGTGTTCGAGAGGGTTGCCTAGGTCGCCATCATCTGACTCGTTGCTATAGCAAGAGGTGGCGTTTTCCGCCACGCTGTGCACGGCAAACGGTCAAAATCCCCTCCGCGAGAAGACGGCGCGGGAGGGTTCTGGGTAGCCATGGACAGCTCTGCCTTTCGGGTGGGCCGCCTATTGAGACGTCACATCCCTCCGGCTAGTTCCCGTTGCTGTCTGTTCAGCTGAAAGGGGTGTCGCCAAGCGACACCCCTTTCACCCGACTCGAGGAACGTCAGCTACATCCGGTGGTGTCCCCACAGGTGAGACAGACATAACAACTGCCGTTGCGGAGGGTCATGTGCCCACAGTTCGAGCACACGGGAGCATCACCCATGTTCTCCGACAAGGCTGCATCGGCCAACGCACCCTTCTCACCAGTCGCCACAGTTGCCATCGCCTTCGTGGCAACAGGAGAGGGCATCGTCTCGTTTGGTGACTTCACGAACTCAGCAGCCCTCTGGACGGCATCGACGTCACCTTCGGCGGCGGCGTCACTCAGGTCGAGTTGGATACCGGCGTCCACAGCCATTCCCTGGGGTGGTGCGGCCAGTTCACCTTCACGCTCCGGTGGCACTTGGGCCAATTCGTCCCGCTTCAGGTACTCGACACCCAATGCCCGAAACACGTAGTCAATGATCGAGTTGGCCATCTTGATGTTCTCATGGCCTTCGACCATGCCTCGGGGCTCAAAGGTCTGGAAGGTGAAGGTGTCGACGAACTCCTCCAACGGCACTCCGTATTGGAGACCCTTGGACACGGCGATGGCGAAACAGCTCAGGATTCCCTTGAGCGTCGCTCCTTCTTTTGCCAGGTCTATGAAAATCTCGCCAAGGGTCCCGTCGCTGTATTCACCGGTCCGCAAATAGACCTTGTGGCCGCCTACGCGAGCTTCTTGGAGGTACCCGGGGCGGCGAGCCGGCAAGACGAATCGTGGCGGTTTCATGCCTTGTGCGTAGGCCTCGGTGGGAGAGAGACCTGTCGGGAGGTTGCCCCAGTGGATTGCTTTCTCTTTTTCCACTGCAGCGGTGATCTCGGCAGCCTCGTCTTCGTTTTCTTCGCCCTCATCGGCGGTTGAGTTGAGAGGCTGAGCAGCCTTGGATCCATCGCGGTAGAGGGCCATTGCCTTGAGACCCAACTCCCACGAGAACTGGTAAGCCTGTTCGATGTCGTCGGTTGTCACCTCGTTTGGCATGTTGATCGTCTTCGAAATCGCACCCGAGATGAACGGCTGAGCGGCGGCCATCATCTTGATATGGCCGTTGTGGTGGATGAAGCGTCTCCCGTACCTACCGTTCTTGTTGGCAGTGTCAAAGACCTTCAGGTCTTCGTCTTTTACATGTGGCGCCCCCTCGATGGTCTGACGGCCACAGATCTGAAGGTTCGCCTCGATGATCTGTTGTGTTGTGTATCCCAGTGCCCGCAACAGATCGAAGTCCCAAGAGGTGTACTGGTCGACCGTGAAGCCGAGGCGCTGCAAGGTGTCCTCACCGAAGGTGAAAACGTTGAAGGCGTGCTTAAGCTCGAAAACCCCTGGCAAGGTCGCTTGCAGCTTGATCAGGTCTTCGGCATTGAAGCCCTTCTCCGTCAAGCTCTCGGTGTTGACGTGGGGAGCCCCTTCGATCGAACTGGTGCCGACGATGTACTCGACCACGTCGTGGATCTGATGGAGGTCGTATCCGAGACGAATCAGAGACGGAGCGACCGATTGGTTCACGATCTTGAAGTAGCCACCACCTGCGAGTTTCTTGAACTTGACCAGTGCAAAATCGGGCTCGACACCTGTGGTGTCGCAGTCCATCAGGAGACCGATCGTTCCAGTCGGTGCCAGCACTGTGGCTTGCGCATTTCGATATCCGTTGGCTTCGCCACTTTCCAGGGCGAGGTCCCATGATTCCTGAGCTGCTGTCAGTAGGTCTTCAGGGCAGAAGTCGGCATCGATGCCCATCACCGTTGTTGTGATGTTGTCGTAGTCGTCGCCGTTGTATGCCGCGACCCGGTGGTTGCGGATGACCCGAAGCATCGCATCCCGATTCTCTTCGAAGCGGGGGAAAGGACCGGTCGTCTCGGCGATCTCAGCTGAGGTGGCGTAGGAGTAGCCGGTGAGCAGCGAGGTCATTGCTCCGGCGATGGCGCGACCTTCATCTGAGTCATAGGCGATGCCCTGACGCATGAGCAACGATCCGAGATTGGCGTATCCGAGACCCAGTGTGCGGTAGTCGTAGGAGCCTTGGGCAATCTCCGCCGATGGGAAGTGGGCCATGGCCACCGAGATCTCGAGCACAATCGTCCACAGCCGGATGGCATGTTTGTAACCATTGATGTCGAACACGCCGGACTCGTCGTCGTAGAACTTGACCAGGTTGATCGAAGCCAGGTTGCAAGCTGTGTCGTCCAGGAACATGTACTCAGAGCAAGGGTTGGAAGCGTGAATCCGTCCACCCGCCGGGCTCGTGTGCCACTCATTGATTGTGCTGTCGAACTGAAGACCTGGATCGGCACAGGCCCAGGCAGCCTCGGCGATTCGGCTCCACATGTCACGTGCCTTGATCGTCTTGCGGACAGTCCCATCAGTCCGGTTGACCAGATTCCAGTCCGCGTCTTCTTCCACTGCCGTGATGAAGTCATTGGTGATGCGGACCGAGTTGTTCGAGTTCTGGCCCGACACAGTGGCGTAGGCCTCACCGTTGAAGTCGGCCGGAAAACCACCATGCTGAATCAGCACCTTGGCCTTTTCCTCTTCGACTTTCTTCCAATCGACAAAGGTCTCGATGTCCGGATGGTCAACGTCGAGGATGACCATCTTGGCGGCACGGCGTGTCGTCCCACCCGACTTTATAGCGCCGGCAGCACGGTCGCCGATCTTGAGAAAGGACATGACACCTGAACTCTTGCCACCACCGGATAGCAACTCGTTTTCGGCGCGAATCGATGAGAAGTTGGAGCCGGCACCTGATCCGAACTTGAAGATACGGGCTTCACGAATCCACAGGTCCATGATGCCGCCCGGGCCTACCAGGTCGTCACTAACGCTGAGGATAAAACAGGCGTGGGGGGAGGGGCGCGAGTAGGAGTCGGGGGAGGCCTTCATCTCGCCATCGTCTCCGTCGACGTACCAGAAACCTTGGGCGGGGCCAGTTAACCCGTACGCCCAGTTGAGTCCGGTGTTGAACCACTGTGGGGAGTTCGGTGCCGCCATTTGGTTGGCGAGCATGTAGCGGAGGTCGTCCTCGAATGCGTCGGCGTCGGACGTGGAGGCGAAATAGCCCTCCTTCTCACCCCAATGCCGCCAGGTGCCGGCGAGACGGTTGAAGACCTGCTTGGAGGACTTTTCGGGGCCGGTGACGGGTTTGCCTTCGTCGACGATTTGGTTGCCAACCTCGTCGAACTGGGGAACGCCGGCTTTGCGGAAGTACTTGGAAACCATGATGTCAGAGGCGACCTGGCTCCATTGTGCGGGGATCTCGGCGTCTTTCATCTCGAAGACGACCGAACCGTCGGGGTTGACGATTCTCGAGTCGCGTGTCGACCATTCGAATTGGTCGTATGGGTCCTTGTCGGCCTCGGTGAAGCGACGTGTGATTCGTAGGCCTTTGCTCATCTATGTGCCTCCTCCGCACTCTTCTTCCGGTTGTCTCATCCCGGGTCTTATCCGTGTCCTAATCCGTGTCCCAATCCAGAGGCACGCAGCAGCTAGCCAAAGCCATGGGATGTTGTCCATCTCAAGCTCCAACCACAAGATGTTGTGGTCAATGGGGAAGTAGCCACTACATCTGGTAGGGACTACAACACTGTAATTACACGCGTGTCGCTGGTCAAGAACTAACTTATCCACAGCTCGGGACGTGTCCGATTTGGCCAGAAACGACCAATCGAACGGGGAAGTGAACGCAGCAAGCGACGTTGCGGGCGATGCCCGGGGGGAGTGACTGGCACGATATCCGTGGCGTCATCGTTCAGCTAGTTGTAACGCTGAACACTTTTCGCGGGTTTCGGATTCATGGGTGTGCACCGGGGGTACGCAGCACTCGGTGTGGCCCACGCAAAGGGGTCAGCGTGCCGGGTGATCCCAGGAGTCTCCGGGGCAACCGGTGTCGATTGTCCATCGAGGTAAGAAGACCTGCACCAGAGGTCCCATCAACAGGGCATACAAGATGGTCCCGATGCCAAAGGTGCCGCCCAACAACACCCCGATCACAAGGACTGTGACCTCCATGATCACCCTGGTGAGTCGTATCGACGGTCCTCGTCGGGCGATTGCGGTCATCAGTCCATCGCGGGGACCGGGTCCGAGGTTGGCACCGATATACATGCCCGAAGTGATAGCAACGAAGAGGATGCCGGCGATCATCATCGCAACTGCCCACCAGGTGTTCGCCGCTTCCGGGACCACCGAGGCCGTCACGTCGATCATCACCCCGATGATGATGGCGTTGAGAAGCGTGCCGATTCCATATCGCTCCCGGAACGGAAGCCAGAAGACAAGGACGACAAACGACGAGAGGATCGACCAAATGCCGACTGTCAATCCGAACTGTAGGGAGAGGCCCTGGTGGAGGACATCCCACGGTGGGAGGCCGAGTCCGGACCGAAGCATCAACCCGATTCCGACGCCGAAGATGACCAGGCCGACCAGCAGTTGGACCAGTCTTCGGGGGAGACGAAGGCCAGCCACTGGGATGAAGAAATCAGCAGCTTTCAAACCAAAGTGCCTTCTTGCGCCACCACGGCGCCGTCTTTGATGACCATCGTTCGCGGGGCCCGATCCATCACCGCTGCGCTCACCGTGTCGCCAGGGGCGACGACGAGTTCGGCAACGTTTCCAACCCCAAGACCGATGATGAGAAGCTCACGCATTCTTGGATTTGGGGTTTGGGAATTAACACAGGGCGGGGGACGCTAACAAGAAGGGCTCATCATCCAGGAGGAGAATCAATTGATCGTCGATTTCACCGTTAAAGATGCCACTGGGGCATCTTGGACACTTTCTGATCATCTCCAATCCGCGGTGGTGATTACATTCCATCGCGGGGATTTCTGAACTTATTGTCACGGCCAGTTGGCCGTCATGGCGCAGCGCCAGGCTGAATTCAACGAGAAGGGCGCCAAAATCTATGGACTGAGCGCCGACTCTCCGGGGCAGAATTCGGCTGTGATGGAGAAGCTTGCTCTGCCGTTTGCAATACTTTCCGATGAGGAACGTGATCAGGCCGTTGGCCCTCTCGGGTTTGAGGATGAAAACGATGTCCGCCAGATTTCACTGCCAGGTGTTGCCGTGATCAACGCGGACGGCGAAGTGGTCTATCGATATGTCGGTCGGGATTATGCAGACCGTCCCGACGAAGACGATCTCCTTTCCGATCTGGAGAAACTGGGACTTGCGGCTGTCGAGCAGAACAGTGATGAGGTCGGTGTGATCCATGCCGGCGAGAAGGCGATACCAGGGGAAGGCCTCAAGTATTACTTTTCGGGAGCCAAGTTCGCCAACCTCGCCCTCAGGCGACGTCATCGCGAACTCGGAGTCGACTTCCAAGACGACACCAAGGCATATGTGCACATGATCGACCGCTACCTCGATGCATTGTCAGCCGTGGAGGCCCGCAAGAGATAACGTGCGACCCCTATGCAGGGGCCTCATGTTCAGCTATTCGTCACGTGCCTGGTCGACGCGCTCGCTCCCCAAGTAGGACGGTCCACGTTGGCCGCTCTCGAAACGGCAGGCTGCGATGTCGCTTTTCCCGAAGGGCAGACCTGTTGTGGCCAGCCGGCCTTCAATGTCGGCCTCAACGACCGTGCTCGCGAGATGGCGGAACACACGCTCGACGTCCTAGATGCAACCGAGGGGCCGGTCGTGCTTCCCTCCGGCTCGTGCACCGAGATGATCGTGCACCACTACAAAGAGCTCTTCGACGGCACCGATCGCGAGGAGCAGGCCGACCGAGTGGCCGGTCGCACCAGGGAGCTGAGCCAATTTCTTACCGATCAGGACAACCCGCCGACGATGAAGTGTGATGACTGCACCGTCGCCTATCACTACTCGTGTCATGGGCTGAGGGGACTCGGGCTGGATGTCTCTGCTGATGCGCTGCTTGAAGGAGCAGATCGGGTCAAGCTCGAGGGCGATCGGGAATGTTGTGGGTTTGGCGGGCTATTCGCTGTGGAAATGCCGGCCGTTTCCGCTGCGATCATGGACACCAAACTCGACCAGGTTCTGGCCTCTGGCGCCGACACACTTGTTGGTAGTGACGTTTCCTGTCTAATGCACCTCGAGGGTGGTCTGCGGCGTCGTGGCGCCAAGATTGAGGTCAAGCATATTGCGGAGCTATTGGGAGATTCCGACAGTGTCTGAGCCGGTCACTTTCCTTTCCCGCGCTGAGGCCCTCGTGGGCACCCACGAGGCCAATGCCATCGAAAACGGTGCCCGCACCCTTCTCGAGAAGCGGGATCGTGTCGTAGCCGATTTCCCGATCATGGAGGAGCTGCGCGATCGGGCTCGTGCCATCCGTTTGCATGCTCTCAACAACCTCGATCGACTTCTTGCCCACTTCACAGACCGGGTTGAAGAACAGGGTGGTGTGGTCCACTTCGCCGCAGACGCCGAGGAGGCCAGATCGATTGTCGCCGCCATTCTCGAAGAGACGTCGTCGAAATTGGTGGTGAAATCAAAGTCGATGGTCTCCGAGGAGATCGATCTCAACGAACATCTCGAATCGCGCGGTGTGGAAGTCGTCGAGACAGATCTCGGCGAGTACATCGTGCAACTCGCCGGTGACACCCCGAGCCACATCATCGCCCCGGTCTTGCACATGACACGTCAGGACGTTGGTGCTCTGTTTCAGGACAAGCTTGGAATCGGATACACCGACGACCCCACCGAGCTCAACCAGATTGCCCGGGACCATCTGCGTGAGCAATTTCTCCGAGCTGACGCTGGTATCTCCGGAGTCAACCTTGCGATTGCCGAGTCGGGTTCGGTTGTCGTGGTCACCAATGAGGGCAACGGCCGTCTCACAACCACCGCACCTCGTGTTCACATCGCGCTGATGGGGATGGAACGTATCGTTTCCCGTTGGGAGGATGCCGCGGTGGTGCTGGAAGTGTTGGCGAAGTCCGCCACCGGGCAAAGACTGTCGGTCTATACGAATGTGATCACCGGGCCGCGGCGGGAGGACGACAACGACGGCCCGGAGCAGGTCCATGTTGTGATTATCGACAACGGCCGGTCCGACATTCTCAGCGGGGAAACTGCAGAGATCCTTGCTTGCATCAGGTGTGGTGCATGCCTCAACATCTGTCCCGTGTTCCGGAGTGTCGGCGGCCATGCTTACGGGACTGTCTATTCAGGGCCCGTTGGATCCGTGGTCACACCCGGGCTTCTTGGCATGGAGCCGTGGTGGGAGCTCCCCTACGCCTCAACGCTGTGCGGAGCATGTGAAGAGGTGTGTCCGATTCGGATCCAGATTCCTTCGATGCTGCTCCATCTACGACAGCGGGCCGCGTCCGAAGGCAAGCTTCCCGGTTGGTTGGAGAAAGGAATGGCTCGCTATTCGCGCACCGCAACTTCGCCAGAGAAGTGGCGTCGGGCCAAGAAATGGGCGTCCCGACTCACTGCCCCCATTTCTTCACGGGGCTGGATACGTCGTATCCCGGGTCCTGGCAGGGGATGGACCGACTATCGAGATTTTCCACGTCCTGCGAAAGAGTCGTTTGCTGAGTGGTGGAGGTTGCACCGTGGATCGTGACGTCTTCTTGGCCCGTGTAGGGCAAGCGGCGATGACCGCGGTCCTCCCCGAGTCACCATCGGTGCCCGAACGTCTTCCCGATGTGGAAGTCGAAGACCTAGTCACTCTGTTCAGAGAGCGGGCCCAGGCCGTGGATGGAGTGGTTCATGGACCGGTCGGCCGTCACGGCGCACCAGTGGTCGTGTCAGGTATTGCTGCCGGCCATGGGTGCCAGACATTCATGGCGTGGGACGAGCTGCCCAGTCCCGGCGTTGCCTCAGCCCTGACTGCAGAGGGTTTGGAGCGGATCCCCCACGACGTGCCGAACGGCGATCGTCTATCCCATCAGTTGGGATACCTGCCACTGACATTGGGGGTGACAGGCGCATTGGCGGGGTTGGCTGATAGCGGCAGCCTTGTGTTGAGTCACGGACCGGGTCGACCGCGAATGGCGAGCCTTGTTCCTGAAGTCCATGTCGCCCTCCTCGAGGTCGCCTCGATCGATCAGATGCTGGCTCATTGGGCCCACAAACATCCTGAAGCGGTATCCGATACCGCCAATCTGGTGATGGTGACGGGCCCAAGCCGTACGGGAGATATCGAACAGGCGCTGAATCTCGGCGTCCACGGACCCAGACACGTCCACATTGTCTTGATCAGATGACGGGTCTCCGCGAGCCTCCGAAGCAGGAGAAGGCGAGCCGGGTTCTTGTTCGAATTCTCGTACTGATCCTCCTCCTCCTTGCGGTGGCAACCGCGATTTGGACTACAACGACCAAGACGTTGCTCAGAGCCACCGAGCATGCGTCGTTCGAGAGTCTCGAGATCGACACACGGCACACGAGGGCCGGGGCGACGGTGAACATCATCGAGGAGCCCGGTGGGCCGGTCCCTGTCGTCCTACTGCACGGATATGACGTTTCAGGCGGGACTCTCTGGGACGGAGTTGTCTCCCGTCTAGACGAGCCGTACCACGCTGTTCGTATCGACCTTCCCGGTTTCGGAATGAGTGATCGGCTTCCAGAAAAGGGTCCCGGTCACACCGTGGCGTCGATGGCTGAGGTCGTTGCCGCTGTGATAGAGAGTGACCTCGATTTTCCGGCGGTGGTCGTCGGGGTCGGCCTCGGCGGCGAAGTTGCCGCCGAGCTAGCCCTGACCAAACCCGATCTGGTCCGGGGCATCGTCATGATCGATGTTGATTTCTGGGAGAGCCGGAGCTGGATCGAGATTGCTGAGCGACTTCCCTGGATTGGTGAAGCCGTGACTTACACGTTCGAGACAGGTGGTCAGTTTTCTATGGACCAATGGGCGCCGTGGTGTGACGAGGATGGATGGTGCCCGACAAAGGATCAGGCGGATGCGAGAGACCTGGCCGCATCGATAGTCAACTCCGCCGCCTCGATGCGGTCTTTCCTACGCACATCACCCGCATCTTTGGTGCCATCTGATTTGGATCTAATCGAGGTTCCGGTGACCTACGTTTGGAGTTCGCGGGGAGTGGTGCCTCAGAACTCAGTCGATCGCATTGCGACCGCCATCACCGAAGAGTTTGAACTCGTCGCGGTGGATTCCCATCAGGCTCAGCTGGAGAATCCGGAGGCGGTGGCAGCAGCTGTGGCCACCGTTGACCCCTAAATCCCAAGTGGGTGCAGATGTAGCCGCTCAGCGACCATATCTGCACCCACTCAAGGAAGTGCTCGTGCTGCCAGGTCGAACCAGAGTTGTGCGCTGCCGGCGTGTAGTTCGGCGAGGTCTGTCCAAAACCCGTGCGGGTTCTCCGGTTCAGCTGAGACACCTACCCAGCCCGACCAGATTCCCCCTGTCTGATCTAGCGGTCCGTAAGAGTCCTCACCCTTGGCCACGAGACCCTCACGGCCGGGCAAGGCAGGCGCCACCCGCATCTCGTCGCCGAGATCCAACAAGAATCCAGCGTCGTCAGCCTCGTCGGAGGCCAATAGCCAGGGCACTGCCCAATGGATGACCCGATCGGATAAGAGAAACCTTCGGGCTTCGTATGCGCGGGTCGCCACATCGAGTGTTCCGTCATCCCATGCGTCGGCCTCGGTTTGTGCCAGCGCGGCTGCAAAAAGTGCAATGGAGCCAAGATCGTGCCCGGGAAACTGGTGCCCCCATTCCCCAGCCCGACGATCAAGATCCGATCTAGGGTCGTAGATCACCATCACTTGGTGTTCGGTTGGGGTCGAGTGTGTTGCTAGCTCCCTCCAGCGAGCCCTCTCCGCCCGGGTCTTTTCAGCGGCGCTTGGTGTAGCGATAGGCATCCTCGGTGGGCTTCACGGGCCGGTCCAGCCACAACGGTCGGCGAGTGCCGTCCGGGCCCGGTCCGGGTTTGGTCATCTCCAGCCACTTTTCGAACACCTGGGTGCTCTTTTTGGTGTCGACCACGACATCGCCATAGCGATCGCCGCTCTCCGCTGAGGTCAGGGTCACCCTCTGATGCCAAGCATGCATTCCCGAAACCGGGTCCGGATGGACCGGAAACGCCAGGTTCTGGTTGACACCGGGGTCCTTCCACCAGATACGCGAAGTGTCAGGATCATCGGATTCGAATGGTTCGATCCCGGTCAATTGACGAAGCCGCCACCTGCCATCCCCAAGGCGTTCGATGTCGACCAACGCCGAGCTCCAACGCCCGGCGCCAACATCCTTCTGCTGACGCCACCGTCCCATGTGATGCGAAGCTGCAACGACACCCGGGCGGATCCCCTCGGTCCGCCAGGCCCTCATCACAAACCACCCGATGTCGGTGGTGATCCGCACCATTGCTCCGGTCTCGAACTGTAGGGCGTCGGCGTCAGCGGGATTGATCCACAATGGATGACCGTGACTGATCTCGTACAGATATTTGGCGTTGCCCGACCGTGTGTGGATCAACGTGGGAAGTCGGAAGATGGGGAGAAGGATTCGTTCTCTGCCTCCGAGATCCATGTCACGCCAGTGGACGTGGGACTTGAGATACGTTGGGATTGACTCGGCGCCCCAGCCCCAATCGTCCATGGTCTCGGAATACCACTCGAGCTTCTTCGACGGTGTTTTGAAACCGGTCTTGATCTCACCGTCAATCTCCACACCGGTTTCTGCCGGGCGCTCGTGGACTTTGTATATGTCCTTGGCAACTTCGAAAGCCCCGTATTTGCGCATGAACCCAAGCGGCTCCAGGCCTTCCTCAGCGGCAGCTTCGGGTAGACCGGGTACGGAGTTCTCAAACATCCAGCCGTAGTACTCATGCACCGAAACGGGTCGACTGGGATCATCGGGAGACTCAAACCACTTGCGCACGCCAAGAGAACCATCAGGGTCGATGTGCCAGGAGAGGTCGATCCAAAACTCGGTCTCCTCCCACACCTCTCCCGGGTTCGCTTCGTAAGTGCGGTTGTAGGTCTTTCCCTCCCGTTCGCCCGCCACCCGAAGCACTGGCTGGCGAAACCCGAGCCATTGGGCTGCGTGGGTTTCATATGAATGGGTGTCATGACGCTCAGCGGCCACACCCATCGGCAAGACATAGTCGGCGTACCAGGCTGTCTCCGACCAGGTCGGGGTCAGCGCTACATGAAGACCGACCTTGTCTTCATCCGTCAACATCTCCAGCCAGGAGAACCCGTCGGGGTTGGTCCAGATCGGGTTGTAGACCCGAGTGAAGTAGACATCGAGTTTGCCCCGTCCCTGGTTGATCAGATGGGGCAGGAGGATGCTCATCTCATGATGGGCCAAGGGGTATTCGATCGGCCAAAGCAACTCGTTCCACCGGTTGTGGGCGGGTGGCATGTTCCAATGCTCCGGCTTGAATTTGCCCCATCCAGCCGGTGACAGGCCACCCTTTGTGCCGACTGACCCGGTCAGAACGTGTAGAAACTGAAGAGTTCGAGCAGCTTGCCAGCCGCCTAGATTGCCCGACCCTGTCGCCCGCCATGTGTGCGATGAGAACTGATGCCCGGCGTCGGCGATCTCCCGTGCGATGGCGACGACCTGATCTTCAGAAATACCACATTCTTCTGCCGCCCACTCAGGCGTGTATTCGGCGTACATCTCCTTGAGGGCCTCCACGAAAGACTGATAGGTTCGGGGTCGGTCGGGAAACTTCGCTTCTAGTGACTTTTCCCAATTGACCCAGCGTCTGACGAACTCATGGTCGATGGCATCCCACTCCAAAAGGAGCTTGGCCAGGGCTAGGAACAGCCCGGCTTCGGTGCCGGGCCAAGTCGACAACCAGTAGTCGGACATCGACGCGGTGTTTGATAGACGGGGGTCGATAGTGGCCAGCTTCGCCCCAGCCCGTTTCGCCTCCATGATCCGCTGTGCATGGGGGTTGAAGTAGTGGCCTGTCTCCAGATGCGCTGAGAGGAGGAGGATGAACTTGGCGTTGGCGAAATCAGCCGAGGGACGGTCGTAGCCCGACCACATCGCATATCCGACACGAGCCCCGGACGAGCAAATGTTGGTGTGGGAGTTGTGACCATCGATGCCCCAGGCCTTGAGAGTTCGATCCATGAACCCGTCTTCGCCGGGGCGACCCACGTGATACATCACTTCGTCTTGGCGTTCCTCCCGGATCGCTTTTCCTATTCGGCCGCCGATGTCGCTCAGCGCGTCTTCCCAAGTCACCCGTTCCCAGTTTCCGGACCCCCTGGGTCCGCTGCGTTTCATCGGATAGAGAATGCGCTCGGGGTCGTTGACCTGGTTGATGGTCGCGGGGCCCTTTGCACAAGTACGACCACGGGAACCCGGGTGGGCGGGATTGCCTTCGAATCGCCGGATCTCGCCGGAATCCTTGTCCACGTAGGCGAGTAGCCCACAAGCGGACTCGCAGTTGAAACAGGTCGTTGGGACCAGACGGAATCGGTTCTGCTTTCGCTCCGGCCATGCCTTGGCGTCCCACTCAACCCAGTCGTCCCAGAGGTCTGGTGGTGGGTAATTGGTCAGTTCCGAGCCGGGGACCAAACGGGGAATCTCGGGGGATGTGGTCACAACACCTCTTTCATCAGCTCAAGGGGACGCTTTGGCCGGCTTTCACAAACGCATCATCGGCCAAGAAGATGCCTGCCATCGCCGCAAGGGCGCCCGCGACACCGGTGAGGGCCGATGCGCCGGTGAGCATCAGAATGGCCGCGAGCATCGGCACAACGACAGCAAGCAACTGGCCCCTCCACCACTCTGTGGCGAATTCGCCTTTTGTCATGTGGTGAAAACCGGCCTTGGCATTGGTGGTGGTGTGGGTACCCATCAACTCGGCCAGAGTGGCCAGGCCAATCATTGCCGATCCGATGAGCATCACCCAGCTGAACGCGGGAACGGCACTGCCACGGGTTTGGTACATGAGCGCCACCGTCAGTGACAAGCCGCCGCCCACCGCAAGTGCCCCGCCGATCATGTGCCACAACAGCAACGGAGTCTGCCAGAGGTCACGCCCTTCGGCCTGTCCGAACAAGAAGGCTGTGTATCCGGCTACACCTAATCCATTGATTGCGGACACCCAGATCAGCGGTTCAACCGGACCAAGGTCGAGAACGCCGACCAGGAACCACGCTCCCATCAGGGCAGCCTGGGCGCCGAGGATCCAGGCGCCGCGAACCAGCCACGAACCTGGATTCGACTTGGTGAGGATGTAGAAGAACCGGTCAGGTCTTTTCAGGTCCCAAACCAGAAGCAGGCCGGTGAGGAGGATGAGAATTCCTGCCCACAGCGGTGCGCGCCAACTCATCCAATCTGACTCGGTGCCAACACCGGCTGCCAACGCCACTGCGGCGGCGATGGCGATCCCCGCGGCAATCCCTTTGGTGAGAAAATATGAGCTGACCTTCCAACCCCACGGCATCGGATGGTCGGTGTTGTAGACGACCCGAGGTGGAGTGTCGGGACGTCCCGGGTCGACATTGATTGGCGGTGACGGAGCTCTCACGGCGCCGTTGAGGTTGCCGATCGGCCCGGAGGGTTTGGGGGTGAGATCAACCGTTAGCCACGAGCCGCTTGTCGCGGGAGCGTCACGCCACACACCGGAATCGTCGAGCGATCCGGAGCGAGCAGGATCGAGAGCAGCAGCGTCGACTCCTTTGTAGAACACGTTGGGTCCGGTCCCCTGCTCGGGAGCTCGGACGGCGAGACTCTCGGTGGCGAGCATGAGGGAGATCTTCGACCCCGGGTCGTCGAGGTCGCCAGCGATGATCGCCTGCTCCGGACAGACGACAACGCAAGCAGGTTCAAGTCCAATGTCGGTTCGATGGGCGCAGTAATTGCACTTCTGAGCGGTGTGGGTGTTGGGGTCGATGTAGAGGGCGTCGTATGGACAGGCCTGCATACACGCCTTGCAGCCGATGCAGAGGTCGGTGTCGAAGTCGACAATCCCGTCTTCTCGTTTGAACAACGCATTTGTCGGACATATGGAAATGCAGGGTGCGTTGGTGCAGTGGTTGCATCGGAGCACCGAAAAAGACCTTGTGGTGTCGGGCCAGGATCCCTGTTCGATGTATTTGACCCACGTGCGGTTGACTCCGAGCGGGACCTCATGTTCGGTCTTGCAGGCGACGGTGCAGGCATGACAGCCGATACACACGTCCTGATCTATGACAAAGCCGTATTTCACAAGGTGTCAGCGGTCATGAGGGTGCGACCCTAGGGCCTGAGCAGGACCTTGCCCGTGGTCTTGCGGCCTTCGAGTGCGCGATGCGCATCCGCAGCGTCGGCAAGGGAGAATTCAGCGCCGATTCGCACATTGAGATCACCGGCTCGGATCCAATCGAAAAGATCGTCTGCCCGTGTCGTCAATTCCTCCCTCGTCTGGAGGTAATGCCCCATACTCGGGCGGGTCAAGAACAGTGATCCCTTTTGGGAGAGGAGGAGCGGGGAGATGTCTGGGGGCGGCCCGGATGCGTTGCCGAAACTCACCATCATTCCTCGGACACGGAGCACGCCGAGTCCGTCCATGAACGTCGATGCACCGACACCGTCGTAAACTACATCGATCGAATTTTCGCCGAATTGGTCTTCGATCGAGGTTCTGACGTTGTCACGGGTGTAGACGATGACGTGGTCTGCACCCGCTCCTCTACTCAACTCGGCTTTTTCGTCTGAGCCCACTGTCGTCACCACTTCGGCTCCTCGCATCTTGGCGATCTGGGTGAGAAGCAGTCCGACACCCCCGGCCCCGGCATGAATCAGGCAGCGAACACCTTTTGCAATCGGGAACGTGTCTGTCGCCAGGTAGTGAGCTGTCAGTCCCTGCAGAAGAACCGCGGCCACTTCCGATTCGTCGATACCTTCGGGAATCGGGATTGCTTGGTTCGCCGGAATCACATGTTGAGATGCATAGCTTCCAAGGACATAGGTCCAACCAACTTTGTCTCCGACGGCGAAGCCATCGACTGAACTGCCGACCGCCGTGATCGTCCCTGCTCCCTCTAGTCCCGGCGTTATCGGAAACTCCATCTGGTACGAACCGTCGCGGTGGTATGTGTCGATGTAGTTGAGACCGGCCGCTGCAACATCTACGAGAAGATCAGAGTCTCCGGGAGTCGGGTCGGGGACATCTTCCAGGACGAGTCGCTCTGGCCCACCTTTCTCGTGAATGACTATCGCCTTCATTGGGATTCCACCCTCCACCCTCGGGACCGCAGTTCGGTTGCGAGAACGTCGTCGGACAGGTGTGACAAGTCAAACAGACTGGGTTCGATTCCGAGGAGCCGTTCGATCGGGTCGCGAAGAGTTCTTGCCCATGCCTTGCCACTGGCCTCGGCCTCAAGGGTGAGGGTTGCATCTGAGTTTACGAGGTAGACCTTGGCTGCGATCTGGGGGTTGGCTCTCGAGCCACGTTCGCCGTAGACGAGTAGGACCGAACCTGCAGGTACATCTTGAATCCCGCCGGTGGCCACAAAAGCACCGTCGTAGGCCCAACCCGAGCTCTTGGATGTATCGACCGAATCGACCACCTTTGCCCAGTTTTTGTGACGCTCATCACCCACCAGGGGGACTTCTACTGCTACGAGAACCTGTTCACCCATTTCAGCGAGAGTAGGCAATTCAGGCGCGAGGAGCTTCCGAGCCTTTACGCTCCCATCTATGGCCAAGCTCCGACTCTTCGCCAATCTGCGCGAAATCGCTGGTACCGCCCGGATCGAGATCCCGGCTGACACCGTCGGTGAGGTAATTGACGCTGCCAATGAGAAGTTCGGTCCCGACTTCGAACGCGGCGTTGAGACCTCCCGAGTGTGGGTGAACGGTGAAGAGGCTGGGACAGCCGATCTGGTGAGTGCGAGCGACGAAGTGGTCTTGTTGCCGCCGGTGTCCGGCGGCAGTCAGTCGACGTCTGTGGCTCCGGCCGACCTCATTGGATTTCTCCCGTTGGTCGTTGTTCTCGTAGCTATCCTGGCCAACTTCCAGAGTCAGGAGATTTGGGCGGCGACCCTGGTTGCGGTCGCAGCGGTGTGGGCTCTCGACTTGAACACCTCTTTCACAGCACGCGGGAAACTGTTCGCACCGCTCGCGGTAATCACCACAGGGGCGGCTGGCGCATTGGCGGCACACGTCCTTGGTGGCACCGGCTACGGGCTGACGGTTGCCCTTGCAGTGGCAATTGTCCTTGGTTGGGCTGTTGCCTTCCCCGACTACAGAAATGTGGACGTCTATTCCCCGACCCTGTTAGCCGGTCTGCTGGCGGGGTTGGGAACGGCATCGATGATCCTGTCTCGATCCTCTTTCTCGCCAGACAGCAGCGCTGTTGACGTGTTTCTGGTCGCGGTCATTGCTGGTGTGGCTCTCGGCTCGCTGGTGAGCCGCATGCCGGCGATTCCGTTCCTCGACCCGTTCTCGACAACGGCGATTGTTGCGGTCCTTGGCTCTGTTGTGGCCGCAGTTATCTGGGACCTCGATGTGGTTGGCTATCTGTTGGTGGGTCTCGGTGTGGCCGTGGCTCTCGTGGCCGGGAACGGCCTTTCGTCGATGTTCAGAACGGGAACCGTCACCCTTACTCAGCGTCCTCCTGGGGTGCTTGCTTCTCTTGACAGCATCGTTCTCGCCGCCGCTATCTACTACCCGCTGATCAGTGTGATCCTCTAAACGAGAGCGCGACCGAACAGAACTCCGGCAGTCGCAGCTGCGATGCCCGCAATCACCGAAAACGCAACGTTCATCACCACGGCTACCACATCACCGTTTTCCCAAAGGAAGATTGTGTCCAAGGCGAAGCTCGAGAAGGTGGTGAAACCACTCAGCAAACTCGACGTGTCGTGGTCCATCCGCATGGAAACCCCAAACACCGATGAGGAGTCCGAGGACGAAGCTGCCGACGATGTTGACGGTAACCTTTCCCAAGGAGTGACCTCGATAGTTGATTGCTCCAGCCAGGCCGTAGCGGGCGAAGGAACCAACGGCGCCACCCAAACAGCGGTGGACATGGCGGAGCGACGTTAGACCAACGCCCGTCTACAGCAAGGACCAAGGTCTGGTTAGCATTTCTCACTCATGGTTCTATTGAAGGCGCACAAACGCGCCCTTCTTCTATTCACGCTGACTGCCCTGGTTCTTGCTCTATTCCCGATGCGAACCGAGGCGGTCACCAGGTCGCAAGTTGACACAGCCTGTGAAGACTCCGTCGAGCAACTCGCCGAATACCGTGGTGCACGCGCCGATTTCGAACACGCCGACGATGCGTATTGGGGAGCTGTGAATGATGTCGATGTCCTTGAACGAAAGCAGGGTCGAATCGAAGGTTCGGTGAACAGCAACTCGGACGAGCTCGCTGTCATCCAAGACAAAATCGAAGATCAAGCTGTTCAGCTCTACATGATGGGTGGATTCTCCAGCCCTGGCATTATCCTCAGCGCATCCAGTGTCGATCAATATCTGACGACCTCCGAGTTTCTCAGTGCGGCGACCATCGGCGGTCAGGAGAATATCGATGACCTGATCGCGGCCAGGGGAGAGTTTGATCGTTTGCAGGTCACGCTCGACGGTGTCCACGACGATCTCGAGGTAGCCGAGGGCGATGCTCTTATCGCTAAAGACGACCATCAGCTCGCTATGGACAGGGAACAGGCGGCTTACAACAAGCTCAGTGACAGATGTGCCAGCCTCCAGAAGCAGTACGAGATCGAGCAAGCCGAGATCGCCGCCCGGGCCAGACAGCAAAGGGCCGGCTCAGTCCAGGTTGGCTCCTTCATCTGCCCACTTCCACGTGGTGCCAACTCGTTCCGAGACACCTGGGGTGCCCCTCGATCCGGGGGGCGGACCCACAAGGGCACCGATATTTTTGCTGCTTGGAATGCACCGGTATACGCGGTCGCGGCAGGTCGGGTCTCCACCTCCAGCTATGGGCTTGGGGGCAAGATTGTCTGGCTCACTGCCAACAACGGAATTGCCTACTACTACGCCCACCTCAACGGCTGGAACGTCTCAAGCGGACAAAGCGTGAGCCAGGGTCAGGTGATTGCCTTCAACGGTGATTCCGGCAACGCCAAAGGTGGCAGTCCCCATGTTCACTTCGAACTTCACCCTGGTGGGCGCGGGAGCTCCGCCGTCAATCCGTATCCCACCCTGGCGTCCGCCTGCAAGTAACCTTGTCCCCGTGAACGACAAGCGCCGCCGTATAGACGTTGTCCTCGAGCGTGAATATCGCGAAGGACTCGACAGTCTTGACCTCGATGAGCTCCGCCGTCGTCGTAACACCGCCGAGGATGTCGAGACACAAATCTCCTACTATCGGCGTTTGCTCCACGGCCGGATGGATCTTCTGAATTTCGAGCTTCGGCGACGTGGTGGTGAAGAAGAGCGGACTCTACTGGAGGCCCTGCCTGAGATCCTCGCCAGTGGAATGATTCTGGGCAACGAGCCGAACCTTCGACACATCGAGACGATGCCACCGATCCCGACTTCGACCGGTCGACGTCTGATCGACAAGATAATGGACGATGGTGTCCTGACCCAACTACCCGATCTGACCGAAGCCGAGTTGGTCGAGGCCACTGACCGGCTCCGCGAGGTCGAGGGCGAGCTTTCCAATCAGCGCCAGCAACTCCATTTGGTCATCGACGCCATGCAGGACGAGATCGTGAATCGATATCGGAGTGAGCAGGGCGAGGCCACGGTGTCCGGCTAGCGCTCCGGCTACCGATTCGGCTGACATTGCTGGCTGCCCGGGTCCGATCAGGCTTAGAAGAGACCTTTCATGACGGCGCTGTTGCCGTTAGCGACCCCGACGGCTCACTGGTGGCATGGTCGGGTGACATCGACCGTCCTTTCTACCTGCGATCTTCCGCCAAGCCTTTTCAGTCCTTTGTCTCTCAGGTGTGCGAAGCCGGACTCGAGCCAATCGAGTTGGCCATGGCGTCAGCATCACATCAGGGTCATCCGGTCCAGGTTGCTCTGGTCGAGTCGATTCTGGGTCGGGTGGGTCTGACGGAGACCGACCTTCGATGTCCAAGGGATTGGCCTTCTAACCAGGCAGCGCGGTATCGGCTCATTCGACGCGGCGAGGCTCAGCCGCGTCGCGTGTGGCATAACTGCTCGGGCAAACACGCCGGGTTCTTGCGGGCATGTGTCGCTAGCGATTGGTCCACCGAGACCTACCTTTCACCCGCTCACCCGCTCCAACAGCGAATTGTCGAGTACGTATCGGAGTTGGGCGACTACCCGGTCGGTCCGGTTGGTGTCGATGGCTGCGGATCCCCGGTGTTGCGCACCACGACGCAGGCAATGTCGCTGCTGTTTGCTCGTCTGGCCACCGCGCCCGAGTTGTCTCGCGTATTTGAGGCAATGCATCGTTACCCGGCGTTGGTGTCGGGCAACGGTGAAGGGGATACCGCTATCGCCACAGCTACCAATTCGGCCGCGAAAGGCGGCGCATTGGGGTGTATTGGAATCGGACTCAAGTCCGGGTTGGGTTTGGCGGTGAAGAGTTGGGACGGACTCAACATGATGGCCGAAGTCGCAGCCGTGGCCACCTTGGATGCCTTGGGTCAGCTTCCTGGCGCTGCTTCGGAAGCCCTAGAGGATGTGGCGCGACCCTCGCAGCTGGGTGGAGGCGCAACGCGCGGTGTTGCCGAGTCGAGGCTGGAGCTCAAATTCACGTGAGGGAGGTACTCATTGAGCGGATCAGGCTTTGGTTGGAAGACCCGGACTCGAGTGTCGAGTATGCCGAAGAGCTCGACGGGCGGTGGGCTGTGCGGATGCGTCAGGAGGTTCGGGACGCAACCACCGTGTGGTTCGAAGTTGGAGAGCGAAGTCTGACATTCGAGGCTTACTTGATGCCGGCTCCGCTCGATGCAACTGAGGTGCACCGGCAGGCGTTGGTTAGAAACAACTCGGCTTGGCGTGTCTTCTTTGCTGTGGACCGGGAGGGGGCGGTGGTGCTGCGGGGGAGAATTCCACAAGCCCGAGTGACGCTCGAGGAGCTCGATCGTGTCCTCGGTGAGATCTTTGAGATGGTTGAAGTGGCCTTCCGGGCAATGATTCGTGCCGGCTTTCCCTCGAAGCGGCCTGACGACCCACTCAAGCCCCCCGGCCGTGATCACTGAGGGGACGACCCCCCTCAAACCCCCCCTGGCGTCGAGTCGCGAAACTTCCGGTTAGAAACTTGTGAACACACCCTTGTGGACAAACCCTGTGGAAAACCCCGATTCCTGTTGGAAACCCTTGATTGGGTCTTGATCGACTACCACTTGACGTGTGTTGAGCCTGGTTAATAATCTTTAACGCAGGAGACGAGGTCGTTGAATACCGGCTGACATTGTCGTACATTCGCACCGGCAAACGCCCTAGAGGCAATTTGGAGAAGCGTCCGTTCGGGGAAGTGCGGAGGAGGCTCCGGGTGGTCACTGGGGCGTTTTGTCATGTTCCGCGTATTCGGGGATGTGTACGCACACCGCCCCAGTGCAGGTCTCTTTTACAGCCCCAGATCAATCGTGACAGGTCCACCAGAACCTGGTTGCCTCGACACAAGACTCACCAGGTGTAACCGGTTTGTCCGGTCCGACGATCAGAGTTGTGGTTGTGGTTGGGGGGATGGTGCTGGTAGTAGTCGTCGCCTTTGGTGTGGGCTTCGGCTGGGCAATCGTGGTGTTAGTGGGAGACGGTGGGGTCGTAGAAGGCGGTGCGGTGGTTGTGGTGGTGGCCGTCGACTCGCCCTTCATCATGAAGACGACCGTGACGTAGAGAACACCGTCTGAAGTTCCGGTGCCGATTCCAACCTTGTTGTAACCGCCAAGGATGTTTGCCTTGTGGCCAGCTGAGGCCATAAAGGCGCTGTGTAGCGACGACACCGAGCCGCCCCGACCTACGTTTTCGCCGATTTTGGACCAACCACTGCCACCGGCGGCCTGAAGCTCGGCCGATGACGAGTGATAGATGCTGCCGGAGTCGATCATGTCTTGGGTGTGGTTTCGGGCATGCGAGCGGAGCCCACCGTCGATGCTGAGCGGCCCCAAACCGGCGGCGGACCTGGAGGAGTTGATTTTCGCGAGGAAATCTCCCTCGGAGGCGCTGTCTGCACCTGCAGACAGGCCAAAACCGAAGGTTGCAAGTGTCGCAACCAGCGTTATCGACAGCCATCGCCGCTTTCCCAGCATGCCGGGTATATCGGCTCATCCGCCAAATTCCTTAACCCCACCACCTGGGTCTAACGAACCAGAGTCCAGTGATCTGTGCACTAGATCCCGAACATCACCTCACGGAGATTGACCACCGTGGATTCGAAGGTCTCGAGATCGAGACGCATCGAGCCAAGCCGCAGGCCGGTCATGCCCTCCCCGACGTTGGTCGTGACCCGAAGAGTGTCTTCGTCGTAGGTGAGTACCCCGAGCCCAAGACATCCGCCCCCGGCATCCTGCACACCCACAACTACCCCGTCGAGACGCCCCAGATTGAGACCGGCGGGCAATGTTGGAGCGAAGACTGTCGGTCGAACTTTCCATCGTTCTAGGGGCTCGGCCAAAGCGGCCCTGAAACCGTCGTGCCGTTTACGAGCCCGTGCCTCCGGTGAAATCGGGTTCAGTTGCGAGGCGGTCGGTGATGTCACAACGTTGGCCCCGAGGAAGCGGCGCAACATCCCTACCACGGGCTCCATCTCCTCACCCTGCTGCAACGCCACAATCATCTCGGGTCGACACAGCTCTGTCTTGTGATATTTGAGAGTTTCGCCGGCCACACCCGAAGCGACGGCTGAGGTGTCGATGATGACGACGTCTCCGCGCGCCTTGGCTCGGTCAACCATGACAGCTGTGGCCACGACATGTTGAAGAACCAGTCGTGAAGGTGTCACAGCTCCGACGAACTGAAGGGCGTCTGGCTGACCTAGTGTTTCCAGGTCTGCCTCTGATGAGAACACCTTCATGCCGACGCAGGCCGGTGGGCCCACTGTTGAGTTGCCGACGTCAGCGTCGACAAGCACCGGTTTCCGTCCCTCGGACAGAGCGACGCGCACCGCTTCCATGGCCACGGTGGTTTTCCCGGTGTCGAGTCCGCCAATCAACATCGCCACGTTGGTGGCGGCGATGTCTCTTGCGAGTTGTTCGTTGGTGAGCTCTCCCATGTCCGGCAATATAGGTGGTGATTGCCACGGTTCCGACCTGGCTTCGGCGGACAACCCGCGGACCACTAGCGTCGGTGACCAAAATGTCTCTGCCGATCAGTTTCTTGTCAGACTTTGGCCTGCGCGACGAGTTCGTGGGAGTAGTCCATGGTGTCCTGGCCAAGTTGGCACCGGAATCTCGAGTGATCGACGTCACTCACGCTGTGCCTCGTGGAAACGTTAGATCCGGAAGCCTGTCGTTGACCCGGGCGATCCAGTATTTGCCGGAGGGTGTGTGTCTTGCAGTGGTGGATCCTGGTGTCGGGTCGGACCGACGGGCGATTGCAGCGGAGACGTCTTGGGGTTTTTTTGTCGGTCCGGACAATGGACTGCTTTCACCCGCCGTTGCATTGTTGGGAGGCGCCTCGCTGATCGTCTCGATTGAGAACCCTGAGGCCATGATCCCCTCACCAGGTGAGACCTTCCACGGTCGTGACGTATTTGCCCCTGCTGCAGCTCTTCTTGCCTCTGGTGACGCTGCGATGGGTGACCTTGGGCCGTTGGTCGAGGGAGATGATTTGACCCCGATGTTGCTTCCGTTGAGCGACATCAACGGTGCCATCGTGTCTGGGGAAGCGTGGTGGGTTGACGGCTATGGAAACGTGCAAATCAACATCTCTCCTGAGGAGCTTGCTGAAGTCGGGATTGCTCACGGCGACTCAGTGACGGTGATGGTTGGTTCGACAATCCACACTGTGACCTGGGTGACGTCCTACAGCGACGTCGAAGAAGGTGAAGCTCTGCTCCATGTCGATTCAGCAGGTCTCATGGCGGTGGCCGTGCGTGGGGGCGATGCCGCCGACGCCTTCAACGTGGCGGAGGGGGTTGCGGTCAGTTTGGCGGGGAATAGATCAGCCAAAGCTGAATGAGCCCGGCGATGGCGATGATGCCCAGCAGAATCAAGATCACGATGGCAGTGGCAGGACGCACGAGACTCGATCGTAAGGGTTTTGCGGGTGCAAGAAGAATGATGGAGTACTCCCCGATGCAAACGTTGGAGAGGGTTGAAAGCATGTCGAGGCCCCCAAAAGGGGGCCTCGACTACATGAAGGAGGA
>CAXMOW010000021.1:25150-25471 GCA_964195235.1 uncultured Acidimicrobiia bacterium
AACGGAATGCCCTCCTTCCTGCATGCATCGCGCTTATCGGCCACGGAGAGTGGTTTCTTGAGTGATTTGATCGTGACGTTTTTGACCCGTCCCGGCTGTCATCTCTGTGACGATGCCCGTCCTCTGGTTCTGGCCGAAGCCGAGCGTGTTGGAGCAAAGATCGAGGAGATGGATGTCGACACCGACGACCAACTCTTGTCCCTTTATGGAATACGAATTCCAGTGGTGTTGGGGCCAGACGGAGTTCCGTTGGCACAAGGGATCATCAACGATCCGAAGAGGCTTCGAAAGCGGTTCAGACTCCTAGCCGAGGTGAGCGGC
>CAXMOW010000022.1:0-320 GCA_964195235.1 uncultured Acidimicrobiia bacterium
TGACCTGTGAGACTCTTCTCCCCTGCATTCTCGAGACACGGAACATGAGCTGGTGGTACTCGAAGACTTCTCCCTCCTCCGGAACACGCTCGGCAAGGGCGAGAACGAGGCCACCCACGGTGTCCCATTCCTCATCTGGAAGTTCAGCGCCGACCGCGTCGGCCAATTCGTCCACTGGGAGTCGCGCGTCCACATCCCAAGCGTCCCCGTTGGGTGAGATCATGCTCTCCTCGATGTCAGTCTCATCGGCAATCTCTCCTACCAACTCTTCGAGTAGGTCTTCGATCGTGACCAAGCCGGCAATGTCTCCGTACTCGTCG
>CAXMOW010000022.1:330-25235 GCA_964195235.1 uncultured Acidimicrobiia bacterium
AGGCATGTTTGGTCTCGGGGACGAACTCCACTGAACGCATCACCTCAGCCACAGTCGGTGGGCGCTCATCGTCGGTGAGCATGGGCAGGAGATCTTTAATTATGACCAGACCGACAATGTCTCCATTATTCGACACCGGGACCCGAGAGAACCCCTCTTCGGTCGCAAGATCGACAAGCTCTTCGATGGAGGCCGCCACAGGAATGGTGATCATGTCGGGACGAGGGGTCATGACTTCCCGAACGATGGTCTCCCCAAATTCGAGAACCGAGTCGATCAACTCCCGTTCTTGTTCGTCGGCACCCTCAGTCGACTCATCCCTGTTCGGATCGTCCTGTTCCGGCTCCGGCAACAGCTCATTGGCCCAACCGCCGAACGTCACCGCAGCCGTCAACAGCCGCGAAGATTTGTAGGCGACGCCATGAGGGTTCCAACGACCGACCTGTCTGGGGAAAAGATCGCCCACCAGAAACGCAACGATTCCTACCGCTATCGCTCCGGCCACAGCCTCTCCTCCTGACCGATCAGCCACCACAACGACCGTCGCGAAGACAGAACTGAAAATGAGCAAGGCTGAAGCGACAACACCCACCGCCGGGCCGATCACTTCTCGCTCGTCAAGAAGATCAGCGACCGTCTCCGCACCGACAACATCGTCGGATTCGTCCCTTAGAGCGTCTGCTCGAGGGACACGGGTGATTGCGGTTCCCGCAGCCCGAAGCCAAAAGGCGAGTAACAAAAGAATGACAGCCGAAAAAACGAGTAGCAGAGTCAACGCCGAACTCTTCCTACCTTGCTCAACAGCTCCCGTTCACGACGCTCCATCCACTCCGCCTCGTCCTCAATCTCGTGGTCGTACCCGAGGAGGTGGAGGATTCCATGGGTAACCATCAGTGCCATTTCGTCTTCGACGGCTACTCCGAACTCGATCGCCTGACGTTCTACGTAGGTGGGAGCGATGATGACATCTCCGAGCATGATGGGGGGCCAATGAGCATCGTGCTCCGGGACCACACCCGGGAGTAGCTCCTCGACCGGGAAGGCGAGGACGTCCGTCGGTCCTTCTCTCTTGAGGAACCGCTCGTTGTACCCGGCCATCTCTTGCTCGCTGACGAGAAGCAGAGTGACTTCGGTCGACTCCGGGTACCCCTCTTCGGCTACTACGAGTTCGGCGAGATGACGCAACGGGCCGACGTCGACTTCTGCTGATTGTTCGTTGGCGAGAAAAACGCTCACAGTGCCCCGAAGATGAGCGAATTTGGACCGTATATGGGCCGTACTACCTGAGGTTTCGGTCTAGACGAGGGGTCGTCCATCAGGTGCCGGGGAAATTCGGATAGGCGATGCGTTGATGATAGTGACCGACCAGTGATTCGAGGAAGGCAAGTTTGATTCTGGTCAGCTCTCCCAACGTCAACGGAGACTCCGACAATTGCCCGTCCTCAATCTTTTCGTCCATCACCCGATTGACAACCTTTTCGATGGCATCCGGTGAAGGCTCCTCGGTCTGGAACACGGCTCGACAAGCAGCCTCCAGTGAGTCGGCGATCATCAGAATGGCAGTTTCGGCCGTCAGCGGCTTGTGCCCGATGTGGCGAAAGTCGTCGATGTCGAGGTCGACGCCATGTTGCTCACGCGCTTTCTCGTAGAAGAATCTCATGACTCCATCACCGTGGTGGCTGACGATGCCTTGGGCGACATCTGTGGGGATCTTGAATTCTCTCGCCAGGACGACACCTGCGGTGACATGACTTCGGATGATCTCGGCCGAGTCTTTCGGATCCATCTCATCGTGCGGATTGGGAATCCCGAATTGGTTCTCGATGAAAAAGGTGGGGTTCTCTGTCTTCCCGAGGTCGTGGTAATAGGCCATCGCTCTGGCAAGAAGTGGATCGGCTCCAATGGATCGAGCCGCCGCATCTGCCAGCGTGCCGACCATGAGCGAGTGGTTGAACGTGCCAAACGCTTCTTCCTGTAGCAACTGAAGAGCCTTGTGGTTGCGATCGGTGAGGTCGAGAAGGCTCAGCGTTGTCGTGATGTCAAACGCAGACTCGAAGAACTGGAGCGCCGCCAAACCGAGAAGTGATGCCACAACCGAGACTCCAAATGCCCACGCCACCGAGGTGCCGACGACTTCGAGAATGGCATCATTGGGGCCGACGTGAAAAAACCAAGAGGTGGAGGCAGCGACAACGGCCGCAACAAGTGATGACATGACGACGGCATTGCGGAAGGCGCCACGGGTGCTTACCGAACTGACGAACGGGATGGGCGCCAGGGCGGCCAACGTTCCATAGACGGTGATCCCCACGTCAAGCGTTCCGACGGCGGTCAGCACGCCGACAGACAACGCCATCAGCACCGCTATTCGCTGGTCGAACAAGATCGCGGTGACAAAACCAAAAGCGACGGCTGGAAGGACGTACCAACTGGTGGTTGCCTCCTGGAGAAGGACGGTGCCGCGCACCGCGGCCGCGGCCAGGAGTATCAGAATCCCGAGCAGCGCCACCATACGGGGACGAGCCCAAAACTCGGGACGGAACCGTGCCAGGTAGAGGCCGACAAGGGCGACCAGGACAGCGACCACCGCAAGCAATGCCACGGAGGCCTGCTCGGCAGGCGTGAGAATCGCAGTGGCGTCAATTGCGGCCACGTCGAGGGCGGTCATGATCACACCCTGGGCGACAATGGTCTGGTCGACAACGTAGTTGACCACGACGTCATCCACCTCGGCGGCAGCCGCCTCCTGTGCCGCCAGAGTCCGATCTTGATTGATCAGGAAGTTGGCCTGGAGGAAGGTGGCGACGATCTCGCCGGCTGCCTCACCACCCGGTTTGTCTTGGCCGGCGTCAGTGTGAAAAACGATCGGTGGAAGGGATCGAACACTTACCTGGACCTCCTGAAGCTGATCGGGTTCGATACGTCGCCCGAACTCCAAGAGGGCTCGGTCGCGAGCGGTTCCCCGGACAACGGGAAGATGTAGCGGCTCCCCAAGTGGTGCACGTACAACGTCGTCGGAGCCGGTCGCCGCAAGATAAGAAAGGGTCTCGGGAGGCAGGATGGCCCCGAGAGCTGCGACCACGTCCGTGAGTGGGCGGAGGTTGGGTGAGTAGTTGACGTCGGCGGCGTTGCAGGCCTCTTCGGCCGGACATTCAACAAGCTGCGAGAGTTCCTCTGCAGCGACGATCCAACCATCCGGAATGACAGGGTCGTTGGCCTCGACAGTGATTACTGCGGCCCCGGTAGTCACCTCGAAAACCCAGATACCGTCCGTGTCAGTTCTCACCTGCGTTGGACCGTCGTCGGTCAAGATCTGGATGGTGACTCCTGCCAAACCTTGATCGATCCGCTCACCTTCGGCGTCGGGGTTGAAAACGCCATCCCCGTTGACGTCTAGAAAGGCGCGACCTGTGATCACTGCTGGAGCCAGCACTTCGGTTGTGGTGGTCGACAAGTCACTGCCACTTGTGGTCGGCGTTGGCGCTTCGGGCAGACTCGGACGCGGGCTCTGTGCTCGACTTACCTCGTCGGCCACCACAAGTACTTCGACTTCATCAAATACGGAGTTGATCGAAGCCAGGACCGCTGATTCGATCTCAGGATTTGTCTCTTTGATCGGCTCGACCGAATCCCTTTCGGCCTGTTTGGCCTCGTTCGTCGCAACTTCGTCAATAACGGGCTCTGATCGCGCCGCCGTAAAAGTTTGTGGTGCGGGCATCCCCACCACAAGAACCGGCTCAGCTTCGGCCGATCCCAAGGAGAGCACACCCCAAGAGGCGACCACAGTGGCGAGGAAGATCGAGAGTCGGACAAGGGTGGGCCGATTCATCAGCGCTCCTCGGTCTCGAAACGTTGATAGGCCTCGACGATCGAGGCGACGATTCGATGTCGGACCACGTCCCGGGCTGTCAACTCGACGAAAGACACGCCGGGAATCCCAAGGAGGATACCTCTGACAATTCGCAGACCGGAGTGACGATCGATCGGAAGGTCGGTCTGTGAGATATCACCCGTGATGATCATCTTGGAATTGAAACCAAGACGCGTCAGAAACATCTTCATTTGCTCCGGCGTTGTGTTCTGAGCCTCATCGAGGATCACGCATGCTTCGTTCAACGTCCTTCCACGCATGTAAGCGAGCGGAGCTATCTCAATAGTTCCCCTCTCGATCAGCGACGCGGTCTCCTCAGGACCAAGCATGTCCCACAGGGCGTCGTAGAGAGGTCGCAGATAGGGGTCAACTTTGGCAGTCAGATCTCCAGGGAGGAACCCGAGTTTTTCCCCTGCCTCGACCGCTGGCCGAGTGAGAATGATTCGCCTGACGGATCCGCTGATCAGACTGTCGACAGCCGCCGCCATCGCCAGATAGGTTTTACCGGTGCCAGCGGGACCGATCCCGAAGGTGAGCGTGTTCTCCCGAATCGCCTCGATGTACTTCTGCTGTCCATGAGTCTTGGGTCGTATCATCCGCCCACGACCGACAGGGATGCCATCGGTAAGGATTCCGGACGGGCTCGGGACATCGTCCCGGACCATCTTGACTACCTCGGCTATCCGACCTTCGTCCAGGGTGTGGCCTTCCTGGACAAGGATGAGCAGCTCATCGAAAACGGTCCTGGCTTGTTCGACCGGGTCATCGTCACCAGTGATAGCAATCTCGTCTCCACGCGCGACGAAGCGAACCTCCGGGAAGAGGGCTTCCACCTGGCGAAGATGACGATCGGCCTCGCCGATCAAATCAAGCATCAGGTGGTGGCTGGGAACGCGAAGACGCGTATCGGTGGTATCAGGGGACACGGTGATGACATCGTTGTAGGGACGTCAGGAACAGTTTACCGACTCCCGAAGATTCAGCCAGCCATAGGTCGTTGTGGCGCTTAGCTGGTTCGCCTCGTCGAGGCAGGACTTATCGCCTGGAGAAGGGAACTGATGATCGCCCGATCTGATTCCCGGACGACGTTGGGTGCTCCATTCTTTCGAAGCAGTTGGATCGCTGCCAAGTACTTGTCGACCAGATCGCCGGAGTTGTCGTCAGACAGAGCCTCGAGATCGATCAAAAGGCCCGACACCGGCTCGGGTAGGGGGAGAAGTTCGTTGGCCGGAACGGCGTATATGTCGGCAAGCCGAACGAATCGTTGAACAGAGATTGCCCGCTCACCGCGCTCATAGGCACCAACAACCGACGCCTTGAACTCGCCGTCGGTCTGCGCCTCGATCTCGCCGAGCGACCATCCTCGCTGTCGACGGGCTGCACGGAGGCGCTGCCCTAAAGAAATATTGAACTCGTCTGTCACAGATCTCCCAGTCGCAGTGAGTCTAAGGGTTTCTCTCGCCCCTCGCCACGACAAGTCTCACCCGAGAATTCGAGCCGCAGCAACCACAGCGGCCGTTTCGACACGAAGGATATTCGGACCGAGGTCCCATTTAGCAATTTCACCGGGTATCTCGACATCCGAGAATCCCCCTTCGGGACCGATGACAACTGTCTGTGGTCGAAATGCAAGCTCTCCTCCCCCCGGGCTGCAGACAATTGTCGGCCCCTCCAGGTCATCCCATTTCACCAGGTCCGGAGGAGTTTCCATCAACCACGCGCCCCGTGACTGTTCCAGCGCTGCGGAAGTCCAGCTGAAGACCTTGGCTGGGTTAGAAACACGGCCTGAGCCATGTTCCGTCTTGAACCATTGCAGCCGAGAAACGCCAAGCTCAGCAAGCTTTTCGACCAGATACCTCTGCCGGACCTTGTTGGAAGGCGGAGCTACCGCCACGGTCAGCTCGATTCCCCGAGGGACCTCCCGTTCCAACCCTCGTTCGATGGAATGGTCGGAGAGTGCCCCTTCGCCAAAACTGCCCAAGCCATCGGTATACGTCAGCGATTTGCCCCGCTTCAATCTGAGAACCTTTGTCAGATGCCGCCACTGAACGACGCTCAGCGCCAGCTCGACGTCGTCCCAAGGTGCACCTACAACCACATGGGGTACGCGGTTCATCAGGGAGATGCCGGTCTGTCGACCTTCTCCGCTGGCCGATCGATCTTCTCGTCCCGAATTTCGGCCCAACGGCGGAGCAGATCCTCCTCCTCGACCGAGATCTGATCGGGGATGGCCACTTCGACAACAACGAGAATGTCGCCACGAGCCCGCCGACCAAGGATCGTCATGCCTCGGCCTCGAATCCGGAAGGCCGTTCCCGGCTGCGTCCCGCTTGGTACCTCGAGTTGGATGGTCTCACCCTCAATCAACGGAACATCCAGCCTTGTACCGAGAACGGCCTCCGCAATGCCGATTGATGTGTGGTGGACCAGGTCGGCGTCATGCCTCTCGAATCGAGGGTCCTCGGTCACCGAGACTTCGACAAAGAGGTCACCAGGTGGGCCGAGGCGCCCAGCGGACTCTCCACGGCCACTGAGACGTAGCCTCGTCCCTGATGTGATTCCGGCTGGAATCTCAACGCTCACTGAAGCTTGGTGAGCCATTGCCCCCGATCCGCTACATATCTCACACGGATCGGAGATGAGCGAGCCCTCCCCTTGACAGAGCGGACAGGTTCTGACGCTCATCATCGTGCCAAAAAGGGACCGTTGGGCCACTCGGACCTGACCTGCGCCGCCGCAATCGGGGCAGGTGATAGCTTCGGTTCCCGGATTTGCCCCAGAGCCCGAGCATTCCGAACAAGCTGCAAGCATCTCGTACTCGACGGCAGCCTCTCCCCCGAATGCGGCCTCGATGAGACTTATCTCTGCCCGAACCAGGACATCGCGACCTCGCGTGGACCTCTGCCGACTCCCGAACAGGCCACCGTCACCAAAAACCGATCGCAACAGGTCGTCGATTCCTCCGAGCCCTCCAAAGAGGTCCCCAAGGTCAATGGTGTCGCCCCGATCGTGACGGGCTCGACGGTCGGGGTCGGACAGCACCTCATAAGCTTCAGCCGCTTCTCGGAAGCGCGCTTCGGCCGCAGCATCACCGGGATTGGTATCGGGGTGTGTCTCTCTCGCAATGCGACGAAACGATTTCTTGATTTGCTCGGTCGTGGCGTCCTGGCTCACTCCGAGGACGTCGTAGTAGTTGGCAGCCATCCGTCTAGTCGGCCCGTGAGCCGATCTGGTCCTCGAGCTCTCTCGAGATCTCCTCAACCGCTGAGATGGCTCGCTTGTAGTTCATGCGCATGGGTCCGATCACACCAACGGAACCAGCCTCCCCACTGGTGTCATAAGTCTTCGACACGACAGCGAGGTCAACGTCAGAACTCTCTAATTCCGAGCCGAGTTGGATCGACGTGCCTGAGGCTCCAGCCAGGAGTTTCATCACTTCGGCCTCGCGCTCGAGTATCTCCAAAATCCGTTGCACCGAGTCCACGTCCTCCCAGGTCGTCGTCATCCGTTGCGTGCCTCCCACGAACATTTCAGTATTTGAAGTCGCGGCTAAATGCAGCCCATCGAGAATGGTCAGAATCGCTTCTCTGGTGGGATCGTTGGTTTCGCCCAGCTGCCGATCACTGACACTGAGTCCCGCGCCAAGCTCACTGCCTAAGACTGATGACGCCACGAGCCGTTGGGCGGTTTCAACCTCCTTCGGCGTCACAGGCACTCTGACACGTCCTCTTTGCTGGACGACACGTCCGCCTTCGGTGATGACAACGATTAACACTTGGTCGGCGGCAACCTGGACCGTGTGAAGGGCCCGCACCCGATCCCTGGCAACGCCCGGAGCAACGACAACTGCGGGTAAGTCTGTGATCTCGGCGAGCAACTCGGATGTTGCCTTCAACAACTTTGACAACTCGAGATGCACGTCACCGAAGAGAGTGTCGATTTTGCTTTGGGCGGCGTTGCGCAACCTCCCAGGACCGATGTGGTCGACGTAGTACCGGTAGGCGGCGGTAGTGGGCACCCGGCCGGCAGAAGTGTGGGGCTGACTCACCAATCCGTCACGCTCCAGTGCCGTCAGGTCGTTGCGCACGGTGGCGGGGGAAACCGCGAGCGTTGAATGATCGACGATCGCGCGAGAACTGACCGGCTCACCGGTCCTGATGTGCTCCTCGACAAGGGCACGCAACACTTCTGATCGACGGTCCTCAAGCATCTGACTTACCGGAAACGATAGGAGGTTGCAGGGCTAGTACCGAGCGATGCACCGCATCTGTCATTAGCGGCCTGGCTACACGAAGCCTCGATTCATCTGTCTCGATCACGCCACCCTCGATGAGCCGACCCCCATCGTCAGAGTCGAGAAGAGCTCGAGTGCCATCCCCGTGGGCAACACCAACGGTCCGGCGCAACCCAACAAAAAGCCGGTCCACTTCTTCGTCCCAGCCTTCGATGGTGTCGGCCCCTGCCCTCGGCAGCTGCCCTTTCTCTGCGGCTTCGATGTATGCGTCGAGGCGTCTGAGGTTACGAAACCGAACACCGTCGCGGAATCCGTGGGCACCGTTGCCATAGGCCTCATACTGCCCCTGGGCCCAGACAGTGAGGTTGTACCGGCACTCAAAACCCGTCGAAGACCAGTTGGAGACCTCGTAGCGCTCCATTTCAAGCATCTGTTCCAATGCTTCGTATCGATCGGCCTGTACGTCTGGAATCGGAGCACGGGCTCCTTCCCGGACGGCCCTGCCCAGGGGAGTGCCCGGTTCCACGGTCAACGCATAACAAGAGAGATGATCCGGTTGCAGAGCTATGGCGCGTTCCACTGTTTCAGCCCACGACTCGGTGGACTCGCCCGGCTCGCCGTAGATCAGGTCGAGCGACAAGTTCTCGAATCCGGCATCTCGGGCGGCGTTGACCGAAATCATGATCTGATCAGCCTGGTGCCGACGGCCTAATGAAACCAACACACCAGCGTCGAAGCTCTGGGCACCAAACGAAACGCGGTTGAATCCGATCTGCTTGAGAAGATCAGCCCTGTCCTTTGAGAAGTCTTCGGGGTTGGCCTCGAGACTGATCTCAGCGTCGACGGCGATGCCGTGATGACCGGCCAGTGCCTCGAGAATCCTTGCCAGGAGAACGGGATCCACATGACTTGGTGTTCCACCTCCGAAGTAGACGGCGTCGAGGTCTCGCCACGTATCAGACATGCTGATTTCGGACACGACAGCGTCGACGTATCTCTCTGCCAGATCATCCTGGCCGGCTACTACAGCGAAGTCGCAATAAGGGCAGATCGCCGAACAGAAAGGAATGTGGACGTAAGCGGCTACAGAGTCGATGAATGAGTCCGCTAGCTCCGGGGTCACGGTTCGTCGTCCACCTTGAGGGCGGCCACAAAGGCCTCTTGGGGCACCTCAACCGAGCCCACCATCTTCATCCGCTTCTTCCCCTCCTTCTGACGCTTGAGGAGCTTCTTCTTACGGCTGACGTCACCGCCATAGCACTTGGCTGTCACATCCTTACGCTGGGCTTTGACCGTTTCTCGACTGATGATCCGACCGCCGATAGCGGCCTGTATCGGCACGTCAAAGAGTTGACGGGGAATGAGACCGCGGAGACGACCGGTCATCTTCTTCCCGTACCCCTCGGCGTTGTCACGGTGCACTATCGCTGAGAATGCATCAACAGGCTGACTTGCGAGGAGGATGTCGACCTTGACCAGGTCCCCTTCGCGATAGTCGGCCGGCTCATAGTCAAGGGAGGCGTAACCCTTGGTCTTGGACTTCAGGATGTCGAAGAAGTCATAGACGATCTCGGCCAGCGGGATTTCAAAATCGAGCTCCACCCGCTCTGGGCTGAGATAGTTCATGTTGCCGACAATGCCCCGCCGACTTGTAGCCAGTTCCATGATCGGGCCGACATACTCGGTGGGGGTGAGGATCATCGCCGTCACATACGGCTCGGAGATTCCGCTCCTGTCGTTTGGCTCCGGCAGATCTTGGGGCGACTTGATCTCGGACTCTTTCCCATCGGGCATGATTACCCGATAGGCGACACTTGGTGCAGTCGCGACCAGATCTAAGTCGTATTCTCGTTCGAGGCGTTCTCTGACGATCTCCATGTGGAGCAGACCGAGGAACCCAACTCGGAAACCGAAACCGAGTGCCTTGGAAGTCTCCGGCTCCCAGAGGAGGGAGGCATCGCTGAGACGGAGCTTCTCCAGAGCGTCTCGGAGCTTCTCGTAGTCGTCGCCATCAGTCGGGAAGAGACCGGAGAAAACCATCGGCTTGGGCTCGTCGTAGCCAGGCAAAGCATCATCAGCTGGAGTACGAGCGACGGTGATCGTGTCGCCAACCTTGATCCGATCGATCTCTTTGACCCCGGTGATCAGATAGCCGACGTCACCCGGTCCCAGACGGGCGACTGGAAATGCTTTCGGTGTGAGATGCCCGATCTCATCAGCGTCGTGGGTCTCCTTGGTCGCCATGAAAAGAAGCGATTCACCTGAATCGAGGTAGCCGTCGACGACACGGACGTAACACACCACACCGCGATAGGCATCAAAGTATGAGTCGAAAACAAGGGCCCGGAGCGGAGCGTCTGGGTCGCCTTGAGGCGGCGGAACTTCCGAGACGAGTGTCTCTAGTATTTGATCGACTCCGGTCCCGGTCTTGGCCGACATCCGAACCACGTTGTCGGGATCACCGCCAAGTATTGAAACCAACTCGACAGCGGCCCGATCGGGATCGGCGGCCGGTAAATCGATCTTGTTGATAGCGGGGACCACCTCGAGTCCGGCTTCGATGGCTAGGTAGGAATTAGCCAGCGTCTGGGCCTGGACACCCTGAGCTGCGTCGACGAGGAGAAGGGCGCCCTCACACGCCGCCAGGGACCGACTCACCTCATAGGAGAAATCTACGTGACCTGGTGTGTCGATCAGATTGAGGACGTACTTCTCACCGTCGTCGGCCACGTAGTCGAGACGGACGGTTTGGGCCTTGATGGTGATCCCCCGCTCACGCTCGAGGTCCATTGTGTCCAGGAGCTGCTCCCTCATTTCACGCTCGGTGACCGCGCCGGTGCGCTCCAGTAGACGATCAGCAAGAGTCGACTTGCCGTGGTCGATGTGGGCAATGATTGAGAAGTTTCGGATACGCGTTTGATCAGTCATGACGGTGGGATCGTGTCGATTCTACAAGTACTCACCCACTCTCCCGCCCCTGGCCGTTTCTGTCCCTGGCGACCAATACGTTGCAAGAGATTCCGACATGGGAGAAAGCATGAACACACCTCTGCCAGCGTGGGCCGACCAGGAAAATGCCCGATCGCAAGTGACCATCCGCTAATCCGGGTGGTCGATCGAATACGGGATGGAGTTGACCGTCGGCACCTGGCCCCACAAGGTGATACCAGAGGAGGTTACGAATCCCGGCGAGATCGTTCTGACCGCAAACAGGTTCTATCGACGTCCCGATCGGTACTCGGTAGCCGTTTTGCAACTCACCTACGACGACGAAAACGGATGATTTCCCTGAGATGAGAGGTACGTGAAGTCTGAGTACCAACCACGACCCGGCACGTTTCGAGCGTAGAAATGATTGTGCCTACTACCGCACTGACTGTTACCATCTCCCCCTCGGCGCACAGATCCACTTGACGTGCCGATGTCCCAACCAACAGTTGAGTTTCACATGGCCAACATCAAGTCACAGAAGAAGCGAAATCGCCAGAACGAGAAGGCGAGGCAACGCAACAAGACGCTGATGAGCGATCTGAAGACCAGCATCAAGAAAGTCGAAACAGCCGCCGACGCCGGCGAGCCTACCGACGACCTCTTCCGAGACGCCCAAAAGAAGATCGATATCGCTGCCAAAAGGGGCGTTCTTCATGCCAACACGGCCGCCCGCAAAAAATCACGTTTGGCCACTTCGATCACCGTTTGATTCTCTTGTTGCTGTAGCAACAAGTCTCCGATTCCACGACCTCTTGCCATGCAATGACATAGGCTCGCTGACGTGAGCTACCACGAGATCTACAAAGCGTCCCTCGACGACCCCGCTGCGTTCTGGGCCGAAGCTGCACGACTAATCGAGTGGGAAACCGAGCCATCGGTGATCCTTGACGACTCGAACCCGCCGTTCTATCGCTGGTACGGCGACGGTGTACTCAATACCTGTCATAACGCCCTAGATCGACATGTCGACAACGGCCGGGCCGACCAGGTCGCCCTGGTGTACGACAGCCCGGTTACCGACACGATTGAGCGATTCACCTATCGTGAACTTCGAGATGAGGTAGCCAAAGTCGCCGGGGCATTAGCCGCACTCGGTGTCGCCAAGGGCGACCGGGTGATCATCTACATGCCAATGGTTCCCGAAGCGGTGATGGCGATGCTTGCCTGTGCGAGGCTCGGAGCCGTTCACTCTGTGGTTTTTGGTGGCTTTGCGTCCAACGAATTAGCCACGAGGATCGACGATGCCCTCCCCAAAGTCGTGATGAGCGCATCCTGCGGCATTGAGCCAGGGCGCATCGTCGAATACAAACCACTACTCGACAAAGCCCTCGACCTGGCCGAGCACAAAGTCGACAACGTGTTGGTCCTGCAACGGCCGCAGGCGACGGCCGCGATGACCCCTGGACGTGACCTGGATTGGGTGGAAAATGTCGCCGCCTCCGACCCGGTCGATTGCGTGCCGGTTCAGGCGACTGACCCGCTGTACATTCTCTACACATCGGGCACAACCGGAGAACCCAAAGGAATCGTCCGGGACAACGGCGGACATGCTGTGGCGCTGGCCTGGTCGATGAACAACCTGTACGGCGTTGACCCTGGCGACGTCTACTGGGCAGCTTCAGACGTCGGCTGGGTAGTCGGGCACTCATACATCGTCTACGCGCCCCTTATCCACGGGTGCACCACAATTCTCTACGAAGGGAAGCCGGTCGGGACCCCAGATCCGGGAGCGTTCTGGAGAGTCATCTCCGATCACGACGTCTCCGTCCTATTCACAGCACCGACCGCTTTTCGAGCGATCAAACGTGATGATCCATCAGGTCAATACATCGAGAAGTACGACCTGTCGAAGTTCAGAGCCCTATTCCTCGCCGGTGAACGTTGTGACCCAGACACTCTGCATTGGGCTGAAGACAAACTTGGCGTGCCGGTTATCGATCATTGGTGGCAGACAGAAACCGGCTGGCCGGTGGCGATGAACCCCGTGGGAGTCGAGCTCCTCCCGGTCAAGCCGGGTTCGTCATCTGTGCCCGTTCCCGGTTATGACGTGCAGATTCTCAATTCTGACGGTGACGAGTTGGCGCCGGACGAAATTGGAGCAATTGTCATCAAGCTGCCCCTCCCCCCGGGAAGTCTGCCGACGCTGTGGAACGCGGATGATCGATATCGGGACGCCTACCTGAACATGTTTCCCGGCTACTACGTGACGTCCGACGCTGGGTACAAAGACTCCGATGGATACGTCTACATCATGAGTCGTGTCGATGACATCATCAACGTCGCAGGCCACCGGCTTTCCACTGGAGCTATGGAAGAAGTTCTAGCCAACCATCCAGACGTAGCCGAATGTGCGGTAATCGGCGTGGCAGATGAGATGAAAGGCCAGCTCCCATTGGGCTTTGTCGTTTTGAACGCAGGTGTCGACCGGGTAGCGGCCGAGTTGGAATCGGAACTAGTTGCCATGGTTCGGGACCAGATCGGACCGGTTGCGGCGTTCAAGCGCTCACTGGTGGTGGCCCGGCTTCCCAAGACCCGCTCAGGGAAAATTCTCCGATCGACGATGCGCAAGATCGCCGACGGCGAGGAGTGGTCGATGCCTGCCACCGTCGACGACCCTGTAATTTTCGACGAGATCGGCGAAGCGCTGGGCGTCAGCTGAGCGCTTCTACCCGTACCAGCGACACATAGCCACGGTGAGCCGCTCCAGGGTCACTCGATGCATCTCCTCAGGTTGGGTCTTGATCACGCGATCAGCCCGCACCAGAGCCTCTTGGGCTCGCCTTAGCGAAGACTCCCGGACGCGTCCTCGTTGTGACCAGAAACGCGCAAGCTGACGATCGGAGCTGCGTCCACCGACCCACACCTTGAAGGTCTCCTGGTCAGGTGCGGCGGCAGCGAGGGCGCGTCTCTTGAGATCGCCTTCGAGAGCAGCCAAGTAGACCAGCGGATGGCCGTGAACCAAGAAGTCGGAGAGCCGTCGAAGCGCTGTACCGACGTCACCCTTCCCGACGGCATCAGTTATCTGCCACGGTGGTTCGTCTGGGCGATTCTTGAAACGGTCGAGGACCAGTTGAGACGTGATCTTCCCCTCAAACTCCTCAAGCTGGTCGAGCGCTCGGCCCATGCTCGCAGTATCGGTGCCGAATCGTTGCAGGAGCGCATCCGAAGCACCTTTGTCCAAGTCAAGGTCTCGCTCCCGCGCCTCGGCGTTCAACCACTGTGATGCCTGACGCTCCCACATCTTTTTCACCGTGATCGTTGACCCCCGGCCCTTGGCGATGTTGGCCAGAGCCTTTGGCACCGCCCCTGCCGACACGATCACGACATGGGTAGATCCGAGATCCGCTGATTCGAGCAGTTCGGTCAATGTCTCGACCTCGGCTTTCTGCATGCTCTGAGCATCGACCAATTCCAGACCTTCCGGCTCACTGAACAGCGATCCCGACTGGAGCAACGGGATCATCGGCTCGAGCTCGGCGCGAACCGCTCCTTCCCCTGCCTCACCAGCCCCACGCCCTGGTACATCTATTCGGACTACCTGCTCTCTAGCCACTCCCGTTTTCTCCAAGTGCTGGGATGCCAACTCCAACATCTGTTCTCGCTCGCCGGGGCCGGCGTTTGAGGGGCCGGAAATGACTAGAAGTGCCATATGTCCAACGTAGTAGCTACGACCGACCGAAAAGGCGCGCAAGGTCACACGCCATTGCGACATCGTGAACTCTGATGATGTCGGCTTGATGCTCCAGGGCGAGTGAAATGTACGCGGCCACACGATGACCGTCGCGCTTGCGCGGAATGGGAATCAGCACCGGTTTTCCAAGGGCGCGGAGGTGTACGGAATCAGAGATCACCTCGAGCTGCATTCGAGTGTATGCCTCGTAGTCACCTCGGTAATTCAGCCCGATACCGGGATCGAGAATCACGTTGTGAATCCCTGTCTCTGCGAGCTCGTTGAGCAGCGTCGAGAAACCTTGTGACATGAGTTCCGCCTTGTCAGTTCGGATCTCGATTTCGCCAACGTCATGCGGATTGTCGCCTTCAACGTAGACAGCGATTGCCGCGGACCTCGAAGCCGCGACAACCTCCCTCATTCTTGAATCGGCGAGACCGCCGGTGTCGTTGACGACGACCGCTCCAGCAGTCAGGGCTGCCGCAGCGACGTCTGACTTCCAAGTGTCGATTGCCACTAAGTGGCCCTCTGCGACCAAGCCCTCTATAACGGGAATGACCCTGCTGGTTTCGTCATCAGATGCAATCGTCGGATTGTCTATGTGTGACGATTGGCCTCCGATGTCGATCAATGTTGAGCCCCATTGGCGGTATCGATCTGCCATGAGCAGAGCCTCATCGACCGAACGAGCGACGGTATGCGTGTTCTTCGAGTCTGGAGAGACATTGATCACGCCCATCACATAAGTGATGTCCCCGAGCGGCAATTCGGTCTCACCCAGATGGAGCGCATCAGCCATCAGACGAGGTTAGGAGAGGGGAACGACAACGTCTCCAACCTGGTCAGTCCGAACCACTTCGGCTCCTGCTTCCTCTAATTCCCGGACAACCCAATCGGCGGGGTGGCCGAATTGATTGGGGCCAACAGATACAACCGCAAGGCTGGCGCCGACTGAGGCAAGCCAATCGGGGTCGGAGGTGGCGCCGCCTTGATGCGGCACCTTGAGCACATCTGCTGTGATGTGATCCAGATCGGCTTGTGCCACGGTTTCGATATCCCCGGTAAGAAGCATTGTTCGGGACGAACCAGATACTTGTATAACCAGGGACTGATCGTTTGGTGAGGCGTATCTCCGCAACGGACCCAAGACTTCGAGGGACAACGATCCGAGTTGATAGCTATCACCCACAGCCGGCACCTCGGCCGAAACCAAATCGAATAGCTTTGTCGCCGCCGTCGTCGTGTGCGGTTCGGGATCGGCCCACACTCTGGACACAGGTAATGACTCGACCACGCCGATCAATCCAGTGACATGGTCAGCATGGACATGGGTGAGTATCACAAGCTCGAGCCCTCGGACCCCATAGCGTCGTAGCTTTTCCGAAAGAACCCGCTGGTCGGGCCCACCGTCGACCAGCGCGAATCGACCATCTCCTCCATGGATGAGAATTGAGTCGCCTTGGCCAACGTCCAAGACGACAACTGAGCCGTCGGGAAGGGTGGTTCGTCCACCAAACAGGAGGCCGACGACCACCACGGATCCGACCAACGCCACAGCTGGCGCAACCCGTGGCCATCTCAAGACGATGAGACCAGCCCCCAACAACACTCCCAATCCGAGAGGCCCTAGCTGAGGCAGTGTCGACCCAGCTCTTGCCAGGACGAGTACGGCTTTGGCGAGGAGCGAGGCCAGATCAACCAGGAATCCGGGGCCGACAACTCCGACTGCTCCAATGACTGTGGATGCGGCAACCACGGGAGCGGCAACGAGATTGATGGCTGGTGACATCAAGGGCACTGATCCGAAGTGGACCAAAAGCAGGGGAGCGACTGCCACCTGGGCACCAATTGTCACAGCGAGGGCACGTAGGAGCTTTCCACCCTTCACCGGCCACCGAGCACCGACCATGACTCCGGCGGTCGCTACAACTGACAACTGAAACCCCACGTTCGACGAAAGGTGAGGGTCAAGTAGGAGGAGCAGGACAACGGCCAGGGCCAGCAGTTGCCACGCCTCCAGCACAACTCCTACGAGTCGACCACTCAAGGCGATCCCGGCCATCAGCGAGGCACGCATCACCGAAGGTTCAAATCGAGTTGCTGCTGCATAAACGGGCAAACCGATAAGACCTATAACCGCGCGACGTTTCGGACCGATGGCTAGGGGGCCGGTCGCAACGAAAAGGAGCAACAGGAACAAGGCGACATTCGATCCGCTGACCGCGACGAAGTGAGCCAAGCCACTGAGACGCATCGCGTCGACATCAGAATCGGAGACGTTGGAAGTGTCACCTATCAGAAACCCGGCCAAAAGCCCACGCCCATCATCAAAAGGCTCCAGACGAGTCATCACATGACCAGAGATGGATTCACCTAGGACTGAAAGCGACAGCCCGTCATCAACAATGACCTCATCAACGCGAACCTTGGCTGAGTAGGCCCGTCCCCGAGCTGTTCCAGGTTTCCCGTCTGCGAATCCCGCGAAAGAGACATTGGCTCCCGGCAGCACAGTCTGTGTCTCTTCCAGATCAAGAAGTACGATCGCTCTTTCCGTCTCAACCAGCGCCCAGGGTCCAAATCGGCCATCGATCGGTCCGAGAATCACCCTTCCCTGTGCTGTCATTTGACCTGGCGGCACCGGTGACACCGGGCTCAGCTGAACGAACACGATGGCGCCGACCCAAGCCAGCCCGGCGACCAGCAACCAGGGCAAGGACACCCGTGGTGGGATGGCCGGGTGATCGAGATTCAAGGCACCCGAACCAGGTCACGTATGGACGCGAGCTTCGCCTCTCCGATCCCGGGTACTTGAAGCAGGTCTTCGACCTTGTCGAACGGTCCGTTAGTTTCACGAAAGGCTTCAATTCTTTCGGCAAGAACGGGCCCAACACCGGGAAGTGCCTCGAGGTCTGAGGCTGTTGCTCGATTGAGTGCGATCAATCCATCCGCCGCCGGACCACCACCGACCTCGTCAGGACCGGGAACAACGATCTGGACACCGGTTGCAACCTCTGCTGCCAGGTTGATGAGGTCAGACCTCGCTCCGAGTCGAAGACCGCCTGCGGCGGCGATGGCGTCAGCGACGATTGCACCGTCGGGGATCGTGACCACACCTGGGGACACCACCCATCCAGCGACGTGTACTTCGATGACAGAGGCAGGGTTGGTCGACGTCGGAGGTTCGGGCGCCACCGATTGGGGTCCGTCGAGTGAACCCAATCCAGCGCCGAGTAGCAACGCACCCACGACGAGGCCAACGCTCACAAGTGAGCGATGCACCGCACTCCCCTCATGAAGATGTAACTAGTGGATCTTGGCCCGGGTTGGAACCCTGTCGGAGAAGATGACGTTCAGGAGGTGAGGCGTTCCTGGACTTGACGAGCCTCTTCTTCCAGCCTGATATTAATATAGGCATCGCGATGGGAGAGACCGCGACGTCGGTCATGGAGATAGTCGGTGACGTAGCGTCGGAGGAAGCCAACCACTCCCAAGTCGTGCCACTGCCGAACGTGCACCAACTCGTGAATCACCAAACGGGCAAGCTGATCGCGATCACCATTCAGGTACTTGGGCTCGACGAAGATCCAATTCTTGATGGTCATCGCTTGAATCCCAGAACTCCACAATCTCATCATCAAGGGTGATGCTGCCTTCAGCATGAGGCGCTCAGGGCGCACCGGATGGATCAGAACCCGAAGGAGATCGGAGTCCCAGCCGGTTTCGCGGAGTAGCCGCCCGACGTTCATAGTTGAGCGAATTCAGACCGTATATGGGCCGTACTACCTGAGGTTTGCAAGGCAGGTCACCCCACGACGATGTTGACCAAGTTGGGAGGGCGCGTAATGACCCGCATCACCTCGCCACCGTCCAGCCAACCCTGAATCTTCTCCGACGCCAGGGCCATTTCCTCAGCGCCGGCTTCGTCAATATCAGCCGAGACTTCGATGCGGTCCCGGACCTTGCCGTTGACTTGGACGATCATTGTCACAGTCTCCTCACGGGCGAGATCCTCGTCCCAGGAAGGCCACGGCTCATGGGCCAACATGGTGGCATGGCCCTTGGCTTCCCATAACTCATGGGCGAGATGAGGAGCCATTGGTGACAGCATTAGAACCATCTTCTCGATGACTTCTTTGTAGACATCTTCGACCGGCTCGTCACCGAGGTAGGTCTGTAACTCATTCGACAGTGTCATCAATGCCGGAACCGTGGTGTTGAAGTGGAAGCGATCGATGTCTTCAGTCACCTTGCGGACTGTGCGATGGGTTATCCCCAGCATCTCACGATCCCGGCCATCGGTTTGCCGATTAGAGAACCTGTGATCCCCGGCGGCCTGTTTCCAAAATCGATCCAGGAATCGTTTGGTCCCCGGCACTCCGGAGTCATTCCAAACAGCGTCGTCTTTCGGCGGGCCAACGAACAGCTCAAACAGCCTGGTGGCGTCGGCGCCATAGTTCTCGTAATAGTGATCGGGCGAGACCACGTTGCCTTTTGTCTTCGACATCTTTGCACCATCCCGAATGAGCATTCCCTGTGTGAACATCCGCTCGAATGGTTCCTCAACTGGGCTGAGGCCGATGTCGTGAAGAAACATCGTGATGAACCGGGCGTACAGCAAATGCAGGATCGCATGTTCCACTCCCCCGATGTATTGGTCGACCGGCATCCAGTATTTTGCTTTCTCCGGGTCGAAGATGATCTCATCGTTGTGCGGGTCGGCGTAACGGAGGAAATACCACGACGAATCCATGAACGTGTCCATGGTGTCGGTCTCTCGTTGCGCCGGACCCTCGCATCGTGGGCAGGTGGTGTTGACGAATTCATCAACAGCCGCGAGCGGGGACTTCCCCTTGGGTAGATAATCGTCTATCGGGGGGAGGAGGACCGGTAGGTCCTCCTTGGGTACTGGAACAAGACCGCAGGACTCACAATTGACCATTGGAATCGGACAACCCCAGTAACGCTGTCTAGAGATCAGCCAGTCACGAAGCCTGTACTGAGTGGTGGCCTCACCGATCTCATTCTCGCCAAACCAACCAATGATCTTGGCGATCGCGTCTTCCCGATGGAGACCGTTGAGGAAATCGGAGTTGATGGTGGCCCCATCTCCCAGATACGCCTCGCCGTCGAAACCCTCTTCGGGTTGCACTGTGCGAATGATGTCGATCCCATACTTGGTGGCGAATTCCCAGTCACGTTGGTCCTGACCGGGCACAGCCATGATTGCTCCGGTGCCGTACCCCATCAGCACATAGTCGGCGATATAGATAGGCACGCGAGCGTCATTAACCGGGTTGATCGCATACACGCCGGTGAAAACACCGGTTTTGTCCCCCTCGGCGAGTCTCTCTATCTCCGACTGCCTTCGCGCGGCAGCGACGTAGTCACGGGCCTCGGTCTCGTTTTGCGATCCCTTGATCAGGGATTCGACCAAAGCGTGCTCCGGTGCCAGAACACAGAAGGTCATCCCGAATGACGTGTCTGGACGTGTGGTGAACACATCGAACGACCCCTTACCGTCCACCTGCATAGTGAAAGTCGCGCCCTTGGAGCGGCCGATCCAGTTCCGTTGCATGGTTCGCACCCGATCGGGCCAATGATGAAGATTGTCGATCGAGTCGAGGAGACGATCTGCGTAATCGGTGATCTTGAATTGCCATTGGGACAGCATCTTCTTCTCGACGGGTGTCCCGCACCTCTCGCATACGTCGTCTCCAACCACCTGTTCGTTGGCCAGAACCGTCTGATCCTTGGGGCACCAATTGACCGCCGCTTCGGCCTTGTAGGCAAGACCACGTTCGTAGAGCTCGAGGAAGAGCCACTGATCCCAGCGGTAGTAGGCAGGGTCGTGACTGGCGAGCTCCCGGCTCCAATCAAATCCAACACCGAGTAGGCGGAACTGCTCCTTCATCTTTGCAATCTGCTCGTCGACACTCACTCGGGGATTGATGCCGGTTTCTATGGCGTGGTTCTCGGCGTTGAGCCCGAAGCTGTCCCAACCCATCGGTGACAGGACGTTGAAACCCTGCATCATCTTGTAACGGGTGATCAGGTCGATGTAGGTGTAATTGCGCACATGGCCGACGTGGAGCTCACCCGATGGGTAGGGGTACATCGCCACGTTGTAGAACTTGGGCTTGGAGTCGTCTTCGGTGACCTCGAAGACCTTCTCCCTCTCCCATACGTCCTGCCATTTGGACTCGATTTTCATGTGGTCGTACGACATGTGAACGGGAGAGGGTAATTCCCAGCGAGCACTTCTCACAGGTGACCTATTTATGAAGTGGCGTCTGCGAAACGCTGCCACCATCATGGACACCATCGCAAGAGGAGCTGAAAGTGTCAGTTGAGAGAGTCGGAATCGTCGGCGGGGGCCTCATGGGCTCGGGAATCGCCGAGGTCAGCGCAAGGGGCGGCATGGACGTGATCGTCCATGAGATCAACGCCGAGGTTGCGGAACACGCTCTCGGGCGGATCCAGAAGTCACTTGGTCGTGCGGTCGAGCGCGGCAAACTCGATGAGGCCGCCCGTGAAGACATCCTGGGACGGATCAATATGACAACTGACCTCGAGGAGATGGTCGACCGTCAGCTCGTGGTTGAGGCGGTCACAGAGAATGAGAATTTGAAGAAGGAGATCTTCGGACGCCTCGACGACATCGTCTCCGACACCGACGCCATCCTCGCTTCGAACACATCGTCCATCCCCATCACCCGACTAGCCGCTTCGACATCGCGGCCCGACCACGTGGTCGGAATGCACTTCTTCTCCCCGGTCCCGGTGATGGCACTGATGGAGTTGGTCACTACCGTTATGTCCGACTCCGGGGTGGAAGACCGTGCTCAGGCGTTCGCCGAACAGCTCGGCAAAACCGTGATACGGGCCAAAGACCGTGCCGGCTTCGTCGTCAACATGCTGCTGGTTCCCTACTGGCTCGCCGCCATTCGCATGTATGAAGCCGGGATCGCCAGCAAAGAAGACATCGACACTGGCATGAAACTCGGCGCCAACCACCCCATGGGCCCACTTGAGCTTGCCGACTTTGTCGGTCTCGACGTGGCCAAGTTCGTCGCCGACGTGCTGTTTGAGGAGTACAAGGAACCGCTGTATGCGTCCCCCCCACTACTCACCAGGATGGTCGAGGCTGGTTTATTGGGCAGAAAGACCGGCGAGGGGTTCTACACGTACGAATGAACCAGTCCGAGGCTCCGCCCTCACAGAACTCAGTCCATCTCAGCGATCAGGTTCCTGAATTCATTTTCAGTTAGAGCTGCAAGAGTCGTGGTACTCACGTTGCCCTGCGCTCCGAGCGCAATCAGAGCTTTGGCCGCAGTGACGTTGTCGGGTGCCTCAACAACGATCACGAGGTCATATTCTCCCATCGTCAAATAGGTGTCTTTGATCTCGATCCCAAGTGGAGCAAGTTGCTCCCTCGCCGCGTCGAGACGTCCCGGGCTGTCCTTGATGTTTGCGATCCCCTGGGCCGTGTAGTTGGCCAGCGTGATGAATGTCGCCATCGATACTCCTTCTCAGGTGGCGACTTCGAACCTACTCATCGTCTTTAGATGGGGTCGCCCCCAATCGGAGCAGCCCGACGACTACACCTTCGGCAAGGGCCTGCCACGAAGCTTCGATGATGTTCTCGTGAACTCCTATGGTCCCCCACGCTCCGAGGTGATTCGAGGTTTCGATGAGAACTCGTACTCGAGCCGAAGTTCCGTCCTGACTGTCCAGCACACGCACCCGATAGTCAGTGAGACGGAGATCATCTACCTCGGGATACCGATCGCGAAGAGCCGCACGAAGTGCCTGGTCGAGGGCGTGAACCGGACCAACCCCTTCACCCACCGTGAGCTTCCTCGAGCCGTCAACATCGAGTTTGACAGTTGCCTCAGATACAACCCCGTCGCCGTCACGATCTGACTGAACCCGGAACGACTCCAGCTTGAAGTAGGGGTTCTCCCAGCCGTTGAGTCGACGGACCAACAACTCGAATGAACCGTCGGCAGCCTCGAAGTGATAACCCTCATGCTCCAACTCTTTGACCCGCTCCACGACGTGACCAGCTAACTCCTGATCAAGCTCGAGGCCCATCTCAGCCACCTTGGCGAGAACCGATGCCCGACCACCCAGTTCGCTGATCACCATCCGTGTCGAGTTGCCGACTTGGTCCGGTCGCTCGTGCTCGTAGGCATCTGATCGCCGTGCCAGCGCCGAGGTATGGAGGCCGGCTTTGTGGGTAAAAGCCGATGAGCCGACGTAAGGGCTGTGAGGGTCAAGGGTGACGTTGACGATTTCGGCGACGTGATGCGAAATCGGCGTCAACAGCTCGAGGTCACCAGTGATGGGCTTCAGGCCTTTCTTGAGCTGTAGGTCGGGAATGAGGGTAGAGAGGTCGGCATTGCCGGTTCGCTCTCCATATCCGTTGATACACCCTTGTACTTGGCGCACCCCGGCGTCTACGGCAGCGAGCGACGCCGCTACCGCAGTGCCACCGTCGTTGTGGAAGTGAACACCGACATGCGCTTCCGGAAATGCTGCTTTCACCGACTCGATCGTCGAGATCGATTCCGCCGGAAGGGTGCCTCCATTGGTGTCACAAAGAACAAGCCGTTCCGCGCCAGCTTCGTGGGCGGCGCGCAAAACCGACAGGGCATACTCGGGCCCGTCCCGATAGCCATCGAAGAAGTGTTCCGCATCGAAGAAGACCCGGCGGTCCTGCGACTTTAGGAACTCGACAGTCTCTCCGACCATGCGGACGCCCTCCTCGAGATCAACTCGAAGTGTCTCTGAAACGTGGTAGTCCCAGGACTTCCCCACGATGCAGATGTACTCGGTGTCGGCATCGAGCAGGGCTCGGAGTTGGCTATCGCTCTTGGCTGCTCCAGAAGGACGACGGGTTGCACCAAAGGCGGTGAGGATCGCGTTGGAGAGATTGAGTTCGGACCCTGCCCGGGCGAAGAACTCGGTGTCTTTCTGGGTGGCACCAGGCCATCCGCCTTCAACAAATGCCACACCAAGATCGTCAAGCAACGCGGCAACCCTCAGTTTGTCGCTCACGGTCAGACTGATCCCTTCCTGTTGGGATCCGTCGCGGAGTGTGGTGTCGTAAATCTCAAGTGTCATGGAGTTCCTCCAGACCTGGGCAATAGAAAAACCCCCTGCCAACGCAGAGGGCGTGGGGCGCAAGCCGGTAGTGGCTGCGCCTCAGTCGATAATAATGATGGTGGTCGTTGAAGCCATCGGCTTGTGCAGTATTGCGAACCCGTTCGCCTGGGTCAAGAGCTAGACGCATCACCGGCGCGCCGAGCGACCTCGTCAAGCCAGTTGAAGTAGATCGTCTGCCCTTGTCTTGACCAGATTGGACTCCAGTGGCGGAATACGGCTTCTTCCGGGAAATCGGGATAGTTCACGCCAGATTCGTGGACAGTCTCTACGCGGTCCCGGTGCTCTTCGAGCACCTCCATGGCTTCTTCATCAAAGTAGTTGGCAGGAAACTCCGGATATTCACGCTCACCTGCGATGTAGCGGGCGACTTCCCGCTTGTACTCCTTGCCCAAACTGATGTCGTCGTACTCGGGGTGGCCTTGGAAAAAGACGTACTGGAAACCATCGGCGCTGGACGCCATATGGACTCCGGCCTCATCGCTGGAGACGAGTACCGCCAACCCGACTTGTTCCAAATCCTGCGCGGTCATGTCGAACCAGTGCGAGTGGGGTGCTTCCACTGGCTCTGTCAATCCAGCCAAAAGAGGATGGTCGGTGGCGACGGTGAGGTGTTCGTAGACGCCCCAACGCTTGTGGGTCAGCTTCGCCCGCTTCACCAGCCCTCGATGTTCGAGAACGGCATGTGTGGCCAGACAGGAACAAAGAGTGGAATTGACATCCGTGTCGGCCCAATCGAAGACCTCCGTCAGGCTCTCCCAAAACGGTTCATCGGATAGCTCGAAATGGACAGGGTTGGCGCCGGTGATGACCAAGGCATCCAGCCCATCCCTTTTTAGGTCATCGAATTCGACATAGTGCTCAGCGACATAATCCTGCGCAGATTCACTTCGGTGACCGACAGCCAGGGTGAACGGGAAGACGTGGAGATTGGCCCGACTCGCGTAGGCCGACACCAAGCGGAGGAATTGACG
>CAXMOW010000023.1:0-14761 GCA_964195235.1 uncultured Acidimicrobiia bacterium
GAGGCGATGGTGCGGGGGGGGATGACACACCTGAACATGATGATGATCCATCCATTCAAGGATGGGAATGGGCGTACGGCTCGAACTGTACAGAGTCTGGTACTTGGACGCGAGCGGGTTCTGGCTCCGGCCTTCTCAAGCATCGAGGAGTATTTGGGCCGCAACATCCGCGCATATCACAAAGCCTTGGCACAGGTGGTCAGCGGAGGCTCCATTTGGGAGGGGGATGTTCGCCCATGGATCCGATTCGTGCTCGGCGCGCACTTTCGACAAGCGATGACGTTGAGTAGACGCATTCGAGAATCCGAAACATTGTGGGAGGCAATTGACGAACAACGGCAAAGCGTCGGCCTCCAGAAGCGGACAATTGGGTCGTTGTATAGCGCGGCGATGGAACACCGGGTGCGAAGACCCGATCACGTCAGGTATGCCGATGTGAGTGAGCGGGTGGCAACATCCGACCTCGAGAAAATGGTCGGTGTGGGCCTGCTGAAAGCTGTAGGCGAGCGTCGTGGCCGACACTATGTGGCTGGAAACCGACTTCGACGACTCCGGCACTCGATCCAGGAAAAGCGCCAGCCGATTCCCGACCCCTTCAGCGAATGAACCCGGCTGAGATGTTGAAGGTCCCGAAGACCCGCGAACGGGGACCAACGATTCTTGGCCGCCCAGCAGGTGACCGAAACTCGCCAAGGTGATCGAGCAACGTATACGTGGCCGCGGACTGTTGATCAAGCTCCTCGCTCACGGCGGCCTTCGCTGGGGAGAGACCGCAGCGCTCATGGGCAGACAACGTGGATGTCCTGCTGTGTCGAGCTCATGTGAGAGAGACGGCCAGCCTGGTCACAGCAAGCTTGTGTGGGGCATCCCGAAGTCACATCGGTCCCGAGCCGTGGTGATACCAAGACTGCTATTTGACGAGAAGGCTCCGACGCTTTGGGGTAGCGGTCTGGTGTTCACCTCACCGAGCGGCTTCTCCTCCACCACCGCCCGCAACTCAACGTTGACTGCCAGTCGGCAGCGGACGGACCCCACCCCACGATTCCACAAACGCACGGATCGACGCCGCCGACCGACCCAGATCCCCACCAATCAACCGGTTCGCATCACCCGCCTGCCACCGATCCCAAACCACGATTCGCCGCTGAACATAGGAGAAACATTATGTGCGCCATCGGGCGAGTCTGCGATGCTTGGACCTGATCTCAGAGAGGTAGAGAATGTCTAAGACGCTGACGTTTCATGTTCTGATCCTTCCGGCAGGCTCTTGGGGAGAGGTGCGCCGTCGGTTTCTCCATGTTGAGAAACTTGGGTTGGACGCCGCGGGGATGGGCGACCATTTCGTTGATTGGACGAATCCTCCAAGACCCTGGTTCGAGATGTGGTCGGTATTGAGTGCGATCGCAGCTGACACGTCCGAAATTCGACTACAGACATCTGTGGCGCAGATTCCGTTTCGGAATCCTGCACTCCTGGCCAGGCAGGCACTGACGGTTGATCACATTTCGGGAGGGCGCCTCGAAATCGGCCTGGGCACCGGTCTGACGTCTGACCCCTCGTACGAAATGATGGGCAGTCCCAACTGGGACGCCGGTGAAAGGGTGGCCAGGTTCGGCGAGTACGTCCAAATTGTCGACCAGCTCCTCTCCAACGAACTGACCACCTTCAAAGGCGACTACTACAACGTGGAGGGAGCGTATATGAACCCCCGGCCCGTTCAGCAGCCACGACCTCCAATAACCATTGCAGCGTTGGGACCAAAGATGATGCGGCACGCCGCCCAATACGCCGATATTTGGGACAGTCTCAGCTTCGCTGCCGACATCGAAACACAAATGGCCGAGACACAACAACGAATCGAGGTCATAGACGCTCTCTGTGACGAGGTTGGACGTGACCGGGGAACGCTCGAACACTCCTACCTGATGTTTGACGCCAACTCTCGGGCAAGCGGAGGCAGCATCAACTATTACGACTCAACCGACCTCTTCGAACATATCGTCGAGCAGGCCGTCGGCATGGGTATCAGCTCGATCGGGATGTACTACCCAACCGTCGCCGATCAGGTCGCATCCTTCGAAGCGATCGCCACCCACACCATCCCGAAACTCAAACGAGCAGTCGCCCAGACACCTAAACCCCGCACATAACGGCTGCCGGCTGGCCGTTGTGAAATCATGACCGAATTGGTGATCTGGCCTTTTCCCGACGGGGGGGTGTCCCACCAAGAATGCCCCAAATTGCCCCGATGTGGCTCCGGCAGCGCCAAGCCGAACACCCGTCCAATCAGCCTGATCCGTGATTCTGCCCATCGCCATTTAGGATTCCCGACTGCCCGCCCTCGTGCCCTCGTAGCTCAGGGGATAGAGCACCGGTTTCCTAAACCGGGTGTCGGAGGTTCGAGTCCTCCCGAGGGCGCCACCGGGAACGGTTCGTCACGGCTCCGATATTTCGCGATGGCGGTCGTTCGGAGTGATCTCGAGGGATAGTTTCATCCGCAGCTCGTCTGCTGGGAGGACGATCTCTTGAAGTGAGCGCGTGGAAGTGAGGGAGATTCAAGAATGGCTGATATAGAGCCGACTGGTCCTGGCGATAGCGGGGTATCGGTGTGGGTTGTGGTTGCCGTAGTCGTGGGTGTGATTTCTCTTATCGCTGTTGCAGCATTTCTCATCTTCCAAAGCCTGACTGGTTCAGGTGATACGACATTGCCCGCGGCGTTGGACACGACAACCACTATTTCGGAGAGCGTGACCACTACGGCCCAACCGGCAACCACCACAACTGCCGTCTCGACGACTACGACGCAGTCGGCGTCGGAATCGAACCCGTTTGTTGGCTGGTGGAAAGCGGTAGATATCGACGGAAGCCTCATCGACCTGCGGATTGATGACGAGGGCGGATTCTTCTATTGGGATTCGGCATCTGGAGTATGTCAGAACAACAATGTGCGTTCCCCCGAAACCTGGACGGGCACTACCACGGTTGACATGGCGGTTCGTCCGACGCTTACGGCCACCGGCACCAAACAGTGCTACTTCTACGGAGTGGAGAACCCGCCGGCCACGCCACGCGAGTTTGACTACTACTACGACGCCGACACCGACACCCTCGAATTCGCTCCAGACGGTGTCCGCTACACCCGCTCATCCGACGTGCCCGGACTCCCGGCGGAGGAATCCAATCCATTTGTTGGTTCATGGGAGGCCACTGACGGAGACGGGACCCGTGTCACGATGACAATCCAGCCCGACGGGGCCTGGAATTCGGTTGATACCAGATCGGGTGGTTGTGAACGTAAAGGGTTTACCTACGCAACATGGTCAGCAGAAGGCACCGGTACCTTCCAACTGGCAGGCCCCACCTTCAACCTCACCATGACCACCTTCTGCAACCCCCCAGATGGAAGCCAAATAGTCCACAGTCCAGACGTCGTGTGGATGTTCGTCCACGACCAGCCCAATGACAGCATTCTCCTCATCGAAAGCAACGGCACCACCTACACCCGACTCCCCTAATCACACGCCCCCGGAGGTCTGTTACGGCCGCTGCCATCCCCGGTCAAACCGACTCATCAACGGCAAAGGGGCATGGCACCCCTACCTCGGGACCAGTAAAGGCGAAATGGTCGTAGTAGAGGTCGATGGTTTCGATGTCCCCCGAAGGGAGACGAAGCATCCGCGTCCATGAGGTCAGCACAACCGGGTCGGAAAGGCCCGCCCGTGGGGCCAGCAAGATGTGACTCGACTTCGACCTTGCATAGACCTGCAGCAAGACAATCTCGTCTGGGTCGAGATCTGGCTGATACTGGATCACGACTGCCCCGTGCTCGAGGTTGTGGACCTGGACCTGGTCCGGGATCTCAGAAACGTATATCCCACACTGCGCAGGAACTGATGCGTGGTTGCCACTCGAGGCAGGGCTCGAGTTGTAAATCGGGGGATTTTCGCCGGTTTCGAGGTGGTCTTGACCAATGTTGGCGAAAGTCTCCACGTCAGCGAGTTCCTCGGGGAGGGGTTGAAATACGAGAAAGCTCACAATGGCAAGGGCTACGACTCCTACACCGGACCAGATCAGGATCTTGTTCCGACGTGCCTTCGCCTGAGCCTGTCGGCGTCTTGCCTCACGCTTTGATCTCTTGCTGCCCGACGCCATGGTTCCTCCGTGTTAGTGACCGATTCCGGCCGTTTTCTTGAGCGTTCTCTGGGCGTTCATCAACTCTTCGAGCATGGTCGCGTAGAAAGGCATCCGTGCTGGAGCGCAGCAGCCAACCTGGAGAGCTCCGATTTCAGCCCCCGCGTCCTCGAGACCGGACACGATCCCATCGGCCGCAGCGGGATCACGACCCTTCGTGGTGATCTGAGCCCTCGAGCGTTTCAAGGTCCCAGGCAACTCGGCGATGCGGGGCTATGCCCGGGCTCACAACACCTAGCGTCGAGTTTCGCCAGCGCAACGTCACATTGGGTAAGCGTGTCGAAGGCGGGAGCCAGGGGATCGGCGAGAGTCATCAGTTCACGCTATTCAGCGTCTCCGCCAGTCCGATATTCCCGAGAATACGTCCACCTGCCTTTCAAGTCGCAACGTGTAGCCCGCCACCTATCCTTGTCCCTTCTCACTGGGGTGATATGACCGATTTCTTCTACGAGCCGCTCAGCTATCTCGACTCTTCATTCCTGGCGCTCGAGTCCAGGACCAGTCACATGCATGTGGCAGGTGTTGCCCTGTTTGACGCGTCACCCCTGAAGGCGGATGACGGTGGAATCGACATCAAACGGATTCGAGCCCACATCGAATCGAAGCTCCAATACATCTCCCGTTATCGACAGCGGCTCGAGTGGGTGCCCTACGACCGTCGTCCTGTATGGATCGATGACTCACATTTCACGTTCGACTACCACGTCCGGCACACCTCACTCCCCCGACCCGGGACTGATCAGCAGCTCAAGCAGCTGGCCGGGCGGATCGTCTCCACCAAGCTCGACCGCAACAAACCCCTGTGGGAGCTTTGGGTTGTGGAAGGCGTCAGTGAAGACCGGTTCGCGATCATCGCAAAGATCCATCACTGCATGATCGACGGCATTTCGGGTGTCGACTTAACGACGATCCTCATGAATGTCATCCCAGACACGACCCTCGAGGAGATCCCTGAGTGGCAACCGAGGCCAGCTCCGACCTCCAGTCAGCTCGCAGTTGCCGAGGCGGCCCGATTCACCCGCCGGATGATTGACAGCCTTGGGAACCTCGGCGAAAGGGTGAAAAGTGGCAAGACGATCACTGATCGCACCATCGACAAGTCAATTGCCGCACTGACATCACTGAGGTCAGGCTGGCTCACTCCCACAGACCGAACCCCGCTGAATCCCGACATCGGTCCCAACAGACGATTCGACTGGACGGCGCTGGAGTTGGATGACGTCAAGGCGGTTAAGAACTCTCTCGGCGGATCGGTTAATGATGTCGTGCTTGCGATTACTGCTGGAGCCGTCCGCCGATTCCTGATCAACGACCGTGGCTATGACACTGATGAGTCTGAGTTCAGGATCATGAACCCGGTGTCGACCAGGGGAGCCGACCAGAGAGGAAAGCTGGGGAACCAAGTCGCAATGTGGCTCGTCGAGCTTCCGATCGATGAACCCGATCCGGCAGCGCGTTACCAATTGATCAAGGAACGCACCGCCCACCTCAAAGAGACCGATCAGGCTCTTGGAGCCGCCACGATTGTGGAGGTCAGTTCAGGCACCCCGATAACTCTTTTGTCGCTCGCCAACAGGGTCGTGGGATCCAAGATCAGACCATTCAACATGACTGTGACCAACATCCCGGGTCCACAATTCCCGATGTATCTGCTTGGTGCCCAGATGCAGGCCAACTACCCAATGGTCCCCCTATGGGCCCAACACGGCGTGGGGATAGCACTCTTCTCATACGACGGCAGGCTCCTCTGGGGCCTTCAGGCCGACTACGACGCCTTGCCTGACACAGCCGAATTCCTCAAAGCCATCCACGCCTCGTTCAAAGAACTCCAAGACCTGGTCGTTGCTCGGGAATGACGGCAGTCGATCTAGCTCCCATGCCGTGACCAGGCTCGCCGCACTTGGCGGGGCGGTGATCATCTCGTTCTCTGCGATCTTCTACGCTCTGTCGGGGGTCGATCCGGTGACGGGTACCTTCTTTCGCACTCTCTACGCCTTGCCTTTCCTCATCGTCATCTGGTGGCCTCGCCGCGCCGAGGACCACCGGCCGATGCGAAGCCGTTGGATGGCTTTCGGCGCGGGGCTGATCGTCGCACTTGATCTGATTTCCTGGCAAACATCGATCGACTACATCGGTACAGGGCTCGCAACCCTGATCGCCAATCTGCAAGTGATCTTGGTCGCAGTGGTTGCTTGGCTCTTTCTTGGGGAGGAGCCAAGCCCGGCGACAAAACTGGCAATTCCGGTCCTGTTGTTCGGAGTCGCACTTGTCTCGGGGGTGGGTCAGGCCGGCGCGTTTGGCGACGACCCGTTGCTTGGCACCCTTTTCGCGCTCCTAGCCGCAGTCCTCTACGGCACCTTCCTTCTCATCTATCGACAGTCGAATCGGATCAAGGCTCCGGCCGCGGGGCCCCTCATGGAGGCGACTGCTGGAGCCATGGTCATGACATTGCTGGTTGGCGCACTAGGTCCCGGAATCGACTTTGCCGTGGCTTGGCCAAGCCATGGCTGGTTGCTGGCCTTGGCGCTCGGGGGATTCCTCATCGGTTGGCTCCTGATCTCTTACGCATTGCCCCGTCTCCAGGCGATAGAAACTTCGACGTTTGTTCTGATCCAGCCGGCCCTCACCTTGGTGTGGGGCGCACTGATATTCGCCGAACGGCCCTCCACGTTGCAGATGATCGGCGCGGCGATCGTGCTCACCGGCGTTGGCTTCGTCGCCGTCACCAGTGCGCGATCCCAACCCGTCCCTTCAGTCGAGCCGGCTTTCGAGACATAGATGAGCGGATTGCGACCGTATCCGGTCTGTACTACCTGAGTTTTGCACCAGGGGGGCTACCCGCCGAGAACGATGACTAGGAGCCGACCCGTTGGCCCTTCCACCACAGAGATGCCGGTGCGGTCGGAGGCTGGTTCCACCAACGCGTCCTTTGCCGAGTCGGATTCTTTCATTCCCTCGAACGCAGCTAGCGCCGTTCCGGCAAGAGCGACCACGTCGACACACACCACAACTCGAACGCCATTGGCTGCCGCTTCGGCCTGACAGTCCGAACGGAACAACTCACCTGACGTATACATCTCTGATGCCCTCGACTCAGCGAGCACCGTCAGAGCGGCACTTGGTTGAAGAGCGCCAACGCCACTACCGGCACGAAACTCGTTGAGTTGAGTCAGCACGTCCTGGGCCTCATCACGGACCTGTCTGATCTCGTCGCCATTGGCAGGTGGCATTTCAACAATCTCCTGAGGCTCGGGAACAACCCGACTCGTGCCAAACAGTCCCTGGATCGTGGCCAGTGCGCCGAGCACACTGTCACCCGCCAAACGCTCAAACATCTCCTGTGGGAAAGCACCCGGCCCGGCAATCGCTTGGACAACCGTCGACTCGTCCAACTCGTCCTCCCAACTGTCCGGGATAGGAAAGACCCGTACGACATTGACGATCACCAAAACAATTGCCACGCCCCATGCGATCGCTACCGCCGAACCTCCGACACGGTTGACCATGTTGAGACCGGGGAGCCTCATGACCTTCGACAGATAGTGAGCTGCCACCCCCATCGTCACCCCGAACAAAACAAATAGGAGAATCCCGGCCCCAATTCGCGCTACCTCGGGAGCCGTGCCAAAAGCACCCGTGATGAAATCGCCCAAGGGCGCACTGAGCTTGAAGGCGATCCACAGTCCAATGACCAGCCCGACCAGGTCGAGGATCTCGCGGACGAAACCACGAACCCAACCCCGAACCAGCAGGGCGGCGAGAAACAGTCCGAGGACAAAATCGAGCATGTCGACGCAATGGGTACTAGATATCGGCCGTTAGGCCGGGCATTCCCGACAGCTAGCTCTCGGTTTCAACAACACGGATTCGCATCCGTTTGTTGGCTTTCCCCTTCGACTCCGTCTTGACGACCTCGACACGTCCGACCTCGAGCGTCGAGTTGACATGTGTTCCACCGTCCGCTTGACGATCGAGCCCTTTGATGTCGACGACCCTGATCTCTTTGACGAAATCGGGGATGAGATTGACCTTGGTACGTATCAAGTCTGGATCTTGAAGAGCAATCTCTCGAGCCATGACCACGATCTCCGTTGGGTAGCCCTTGACTAGTTCATCATTCAACGTGCGTTCGACATCGCGCCCGAACTCGACCGAAATCGCATCCAGCTCAAAATCCATCCGGGCTTCGCCCGGCGTCATATTCCCGCCGGTGACCTTGGCCCCGAAGTCGCGGTAGACGACCCCGGACAGCGCGTGCAAAGCAGTGTGGGTGCGCATTGTGATGTAGCGCCTCTCCCAGTTGATCACACCTTCGACAGGAGTCCCCGGATCGGGAAGGGTGACTCCTTCGGCGATCTGGTGAAACGGCCTTCCAGCCTTCCGAAAGGTATCGATGACGTCGACTGAACCACCCGACCAGGTGATCGTGCCGATATCGCCGGGCTGGCCGCCTCCCCTGGAATAGAAGACGGTCCGGTCGAGATAGATCCCGTCCGCCTCGGTCTCCACCACCGAGCCTTCCGCAGCAGATTGATAGGCGTCTTTGGGAGCAATCTCCTCGGTCGGTCCCTGGCCGGCCATCAGAGCACCACTCCGGTGGGGTCGCTGATCATCACCCGGGCGACGACCGCCGTGAGGCGACCAATCAGATTCGACAGATAGAAGAAGATCCAGCTAACGATGAGACCGGTCAGGGCAACCAAGATGGCCTCGCCCAGGCTGTCAACGATCCAATTGGGAGCTACCGAAACATCGAACCACTCCTGCTGATAGAGGAACGGTGTCGCCAGTAGGGCAAGCGATGACACAGCGGTGATGGCGAAGCCAAAACCAAATGCGGCCATCAGCAGTTTGAGAGGGACATAAGCCACCCTCGACCATGTCGAAGGAGAGCTGAGCATCTTCTTGTAGCGTTCGATGAACGTACCCCGGGGCTCGGGAAGACTCGCTCTGATTGGTGTGTCGAGCAGTTTGGAGACGAGCCACCCTTCAACCGGTGCCATCCCGTGAATCAGCCAGAGCACGCCGTAGCCGAGGAAGAACCCGACCACGACGACCAGGAGACCGATCGAAAGAGCAATACCGGTCATGGTCAACACAAAGTAGAAGATCGCAATCGGGAAGGCGATCAGGTGAAAGAGAACAGTTTTCCAGGTGAGCCCTCGGAACGGTCCGTTGAGAAACGTGACCCCCATCAGCGGGGTGTCCCCTCGTCGGGGACAAACAACTCACCGTGACCGGGGATGATTCTTGTGGCGACCTCGAGCACACGTTGTCGACCGTCGTGTAGCGCAGCCGGATCCGTTGCAAATGGATCCTCTTCGGGTCCAGTAGTGAACCACCACAGATGGGTCAGAACGGTCAGACCTTCAGGTTCCTCAACAATGGTGGTGATGTCTTGAGGGGTGTGACCAGGTGTCTCCCACAGGGTGACCCCATCGACCACCTTGAAGCCTTCAGCCGGACGACTGGTCCATAGATCGTTCTCATAGGTGGCCCAGTGATCGTGGACACGCGCATTGGGAAAGAGCGCGATGTTGATGGTGTGGTCGGGGTGGTGATGTGAAATCACCACGTCGGTGACCTCGTCGGGAGAGTGACCCAAAACTGAGATCGGATCGAGAATGGCCGCTCGGGAAGAGACCATCCCCGGATCCACCACAATCAGCCCGTCAGGAGACTCAATCAATGAGACGGTGGATGCAGTGCGTTGACCTACATATCCCGAAGTCAGGATGTGAACAATTGGCGAAGCGCGAGACATCGGCGGCACCCTAGGGCGAGAGCGGAATCACCGATACCTCGATGACGGTGTGCTCTGTTAGCTCCTCATAATTTTGGCCGCCGACGGTGTCCGCAACAATCACTCCCGGGAGGAACGGAACGACAACAAATCGTGAATCCGATGACCACTTGACTTTGCTCAGTGGCGCGGTGAAAGGAATCTCGATCGTGGGAGTATTGCCCCGGATTGCAGTGATTTTCAGTCCGGAGCCACCAAGCAGTGCAATCTGCGCTCCGTCCGGCGAAAGCGCCGCCGCCAGCACACCGCCAATCGATGTCCAGTTGATATTGAGGGACCGAAGACCACCGCCGGCAAGGAGCTTGAGCTCTCCGTCGTAAATCACTAACCATCCAGAAGGGTTGGAGTCGAGAACCCGACCGGTCAACGTGGTCTTGAGTTCCCCGTTTCCTGTCAACAGTGTTATGGAACCCGACTCGTTTTGATCCGACTCGTGTTGAATCGCAAAACCCCAGTCACCCCAAGCTGCCACCTCTCCACCGCTCAGCGCCACGACATCCTCACCACTGGCGACGATCTGGGTCTCACGAGTGGTTTGAGAAACAGAAAGCACCCACAACCCATCCAGCTGCTGGGTGTACGCCAATACACCCGACGTTCCGTCGTGCCATGCAAAAGATGTGACATCAGATGACAATGGAGCCAAAGACGCCGGCTTCCCCATCGATAGAACCCTGCCATCCGCATCCGGAATATGAGTCGAAAAGGCCAACCACGTACCGGTGACATCGAAGGAGGCTTCGCCAAAAGCACCGACGGGAAGAGGCCGGGTAACCGGGTCAACGGCCAATGGCCAAAGCAGGTGCTCGACGTTCTGGGTTCCGGTGCGAGTGACAGCAACAAGGGCATCGCCAAATCCCGGGATCGCCGCGGCTACTCCGATCCCATCGCCCAAGACTTCCCCCACAGGGGCAAAGTCAGCGACAGTCACATCGGTCGCCTCGGCCTCAGGATTGGTTGTCGATGGGGTCGAGAAGACCACCCCGAAGCCAATACCAATGAGAAGACTGACAACAATCCACATCCACGGCGGATGGGGCCGCCGTGTCTCGGCGTGTCTATCTACACCATCCTCGATGACCCGCAAGTCTCCGGCCATAGCGCAACGGTAGGCCAAGTCATGTGATTCCGCTCCTGACGGCGGCTCGGCAAGATCGTCCTGAGCGATACTGCCGAGGGTCTGCTCAACAACCCCCAGATGCGTCAGGCCTATCTCGGCGAGGTCTGATGAAATCACACTTCGAACCGTTGCTATAGAAAGATGGTGCGGATTCCGATCCGTTGTGCACGCACAACTATGACTCAGGGTCGGAATCCTCGTCTGGAAGGATTGTCTCCTGGGTGTCAAAGAGTCGGGTCTGGGCACCCGGTGCCTTACGGCTGATCCTCGCCAAACGTTCCGGAGGCTCGGTCACCTCGATCATGGCATCGCTCGCTTCCTTCCACGACTGGCCAAGAACTCGAGTCCGCCATACGTGCCCAACGAGAATCCGAATCGCGGCAGTCAGAGGCACGGCAATGAGAACAACCAACAGGCCCGCAAAAGACCCTACGATTACCAAGGCGAGAACAATCACCAGAGGGGAGAGCTGGACACGGGTCCTCTGGATAATCGGTGGGATGAGGTGATTGTCAATCTGTTGGATGATCACGAAGATGACAACAGCCCAAACCGCCTGCCAGGGGTCACCGTTCAACAATGCAACGAGCACGGCGAGCGCTCCACCGACGATCGGGCCGAGGAACGGGATGAGATTGAGGAATCCGGCGAGGATCCCGATCAGCAACCAAAACGGGAGGTCGATGATCCACATACCGATACTCGACGCGACACCGACGATGAACGCAACCAGAAGCTGACCACGGACGAACGACCCCAGTGCACCCCCCACCTCACCTCCAACGTAGGCAACCTCCTCCTGATACTTGGGTGGAGTCAATTCGACCGAGGTTCTCTTGAAACGATCGAGGTCGATGAGGACATACAGGGCCAGCACTGGCGCAAGAAAAAGGATGACAAAACTCTCGGTAACTCCACGAATGACCTGACCGGCACCTGCACCAAACCCAAACACGATCTGCTGGATCGTCTCCTGGTTTGCCGGATCGTTCAACCATTCCTCGATTGACTCTTGGCTCAATAGCGCGTCCACATCGAGGCCGAATCTCGCGCCCGTTTCCCGCATCCAATCGGTCACGTCGACATAAAGGGTTGGAAGCGATTGGCCGAGTTCCACAGCCTGGGATCGCACAGTGGGAAAAACAACCGCGAGGACGGCAATGATCAGGACAGCCAGCAGAACAAACGCAAAGATTGTCGCGAGAATTCGGTGAATCCTCAGGCGCTCAAAACCCTTGACGGCCGGCTCGAGAAGAAACACCAGCCCTGCGGCAAAGGCGACCGGCAGCCAGATCACACGCACGGAGTCGGCTACGACCAGCGCCACATATCCCAAGATCAACGCCCCGACGGCGATCCAAATCATAAGGGCGGCCTTCTTAAGCCGTTCGGATGTCACGGTGCGCGGGAGTGTAACTAGCCCTCAGTTATGGTCACGGTGCTCCCCACAGGCACGGAAATAACCCAACCGTCGCCAGCGGTCGGCGACTTGGCGCCGTCGCTCAATGGATCCCAGGACGGGGGGACAAACGCTTCGCCAACGACTCGCGCGGCTACACCTGACGGAATCACCAACTCGAACGTGCCGGCCACGGTCGCCGGAATAATGCCGGTCGCCTGACCCAACGTCACGTTGCCGGAGCCGAACACCTGAAAACCGCTGACGTCGAGACCACCAAAATCCGCATCGATTTCCCCATCGAGCGTCAGATTCCAAGTGGGCAGATCTGACAGGATGATGTTCCATCCGGCAAATGCGTAGAACCCAGGATCAAGAGGAGCCTCGAGAAGAATCGAAATGTTCGACCCCTGCACCTGCTCACTGGCACTGGGAATTCCGATCTCTCCACCTCGACGTATCGCATCAACCTCGTATAAGAAGTCAGATCCGCGAATCAGGGTGATCGCCCCATCCACCCGCGCTGACAGTGCCGCGGTGGGTTCTGACCCGACTATCGGCCCGACAAGTCGCTGAGATGAAGATGGCATAGCCGGCCAACCCAAGAGATGCCCAGCGGTAAACACAACCAGGGCAGCCGTCGCGACCACGGGAACGACAGCCGACAGACGTACCTTCCAGAGCCGTCGTCCTTTGGCGGCAAAGACCAATCCGATGAGCAGGAGCCACAAAGGCCACCAGGCAAGGAAATCGAGAATGATCGATGGGCTCAACCACCCGGCGGCCGTGACGAACACCATCCCGGCGGCGACGCTGATTGGGAGGAGCCAAATCCTTGGCGCGCCGACATAGGCGCCGCCGCCGGGATGGGCGGCCGTCGCCCGATGGGTCATTCCTCGTAGCCGGTTCCGATAATGATGATCACGTCGGCGCCCGGTTGAAGATCAGGCTCAGAAAGTGGCTCCACCTGAGCAGCCGGAACGAATACAAGTAACTCATTGGCCTCCGCCGAGAAGCTCGGCCGGTACCAGATCCGAGACGGATCTTGCTCGGGCGTATAGTCACCGGCCGGAAGCGTCTGATACCCAGCGTCTTCGAGCTCCTCGGTTAGCCGACCAGCAGCGCCGGCAACCCCTATCGAGTTGAGGACTGAGACCCGTACCTCATCCGGCGGACGCACTGGAACGGTGCTGGTGGTCGTTGCGGGAGCTCTGGAACTGGTGCTTGTTGAAGCGATGGTTGTTGACGGGGAACCCGTCGTGGTCGTTGTGGCGCTGGCAGCCACACTGGTCGAACTCGCCGTCGGCTTGTCAGCCAGGAGGAACAGAAGGAAGAACACGGCCGCACCCACGAGAAGGATCCCGAGGATCATCATCGCAAGATCGCGATAGAAGGGACCAGAGCCACCTCCTGAATGTTTTCCCTTGCTTGTCATCAGACCGCTAATTCCCTACCAATCGGATTCTCTACCAAAGCCCCCACACGCTTCACCGTCAGCGGGTCGTATTCAAAGGCACTTCGGTTGTTAAGCAACTTCAACAGTCTCTCGTAATAGGCATTGGCCGTTAGACCGAGGGCAAACTCAATCGCCCGGTCTTTCGGCCCGGGTTCGACCCACCAGGCTCGTTCGAAGTCGAGGATCGCCCTCTCCTCGGGTGTCAGCATCAAAGTCAGGGTATTTCTGGGGCCACTGCTACCTGGGGATTTAGCCCAATGGAAAGCCGGAGCAAACTCGGAAAGCGTTCCACCCTTCCTAGCTGAGCCTCTCCAGTGCCGATACCATCTGATCGGCGCCGCGGTAGCTCAGTCTGGTAGAGCTCCTGATTTGTAATCAGGTGGTCACGGGTTCAAATCCTGTCCGCGGCTCTAGTTGGCAAAACTCTGTTGGTGATAAATTCAAGCCTGAACTACCGAGCCGTGTGAGCATGACCCAACCGAAACAAATCGAATCGGTGAGATCGACATCGAGACGACCGATAGGACCGTGGGGTGCCGCAGCGCGAACCGGTCTTGGGACGGTGCTGCTGATCATGGCCATGGGCAGGGGCCCCGAGTTGACCGATTGGGTCGTGGCCTTGGTGGTCCTGCCACTGGCTGTTGTTGTTGTGCTTGCCCTCCGGGGTCGAAACGCACCTGGGCTACGCCTATTCGGCACAACAGGCTACGCAATCAACTACGGAATCGGTGCAGTTCTGTTGCTCGTGATGACAACTCCCGCTCTGATCTTCTATGGCGTCTCAATGCTTAT
>CAXMOW010000023.1:14771-24348 GCA_964195235.1 uncultured Acidimicrobiia bacterium
GCAGCGGCTCGCGGCTACCCAGGGTGTGAGATTCTCGCCATTTCCAATTGGGTCACCAGGCGTGATGACCGCATGGCTTGCCCAGTTTTCTCTCCGATAGACGGTGCCGAGGCAAGGCAAAGGCGGGGCCAGTAGTCCACCACGAATTGGAGTCGCCTGTTATGTGCGCCGGCTATCAGCCCGCTCGCGTCCTACCTGCAAAGAGATCTCAGCTATTCGACTGGCCGCCATTGGCCCGGGCAACCCTCACACTCGGTCCACACCATTTCTGGAGATTCACCGCTCAGCAAACGGTGTGCATCATCCCTGAGAACAACTCCGAGGAGACCGCCTTGCGGCGTCGCGACAACGATTAGCGGCGTGGGTCGTCGATCCATCCTCTTGACAAGTTTGTCTAGAGGTTCGTTGGGTCTGACGGTTGTCGGTGCTATCTGCATCACATCGACGACCGTCAGAGATTCGTCTTCGCCCCACGAGCTGGCCCGAAGCCGTCCCACAACCTGATCGCCGCAGTCGACCACAATGCAGTCTTCCCATCCAGCCTCACTGACACGCTTGTGCACCTCTCCGATCTTCTCTGAAGGCTTGCAGGTCGGTATGTCAGGTCGCATCGCGTCAGCTGCCACTTGGAAGATGACGCCTTCGCCATCTGTGGGGAGGCCTGCCGCTCTCCAGTCGGCGATGCCCAGTTCGTAGTCGAGAACAGTCTCAAATCCGAGAGCTTCGAGCCGACACGCGGCTCGTGGGGACATGTCTCACAGCCCATCGTGTCAGTAGACCGCTATCGGCTTGTCCTTGCTGAGCGCTCGGGTCGTTTCTTCGCTCAGGGTCCTGAGAGGGATGCTGAGTGCTCCAGGTATGTGGCCTCGCTTGTACTCGGACTCACCCAGAACATCGACGAGTTGGACACCGTCCTCTTCGATGAGTCGCTGCAGCTTGTCCCGACTGATACGTTCAACCACTGGATGTTCCCTTCAATGCACGATATTCGCTTACTACCGGAGCCCAGATCGCACCAGCTGCGGATGATATTTCCGAAATGGACACTACGTCGCCGTCTATCCCGCTCTCAGTAACCCAATTCTCGGCCTCGCGAGATGTGCCGAAGAAATTGACCTTCGAACACCAGGACTCGATGACATCCATCCCGTCATAACCGTCGGCAATGAACAACGCCGCTTCAGAGTAGGTGGACCCGTCCGTGAATCGAATCTGCAAATCGTTCAGGTCACCTGGCGGATTCGAATGCACCATCCCCGTGGCGCCAAGGGCCGTGAATATCCCAACTGCGTCCAGGGCGCACCATGTCCAGAAGCTTCTTCCTTCAATCTCAATTGCGTGAGGTGTTGGTTCGAGGCTCAAGCCAGCAATGCCGACAAGGTTGCCATTCTGGGCACGGCGGGCTCTCCCAGCACCCTCGACGGCCGAAAGACGGCTCTCGGTCTCCGCTACGGAGAGGTTGCTTTTCGCGGCCAATGTCGCCAGGGGAACCGCTGCGCCTGTCTCATAGATGAGACCAAACCCGACGGCCCTAATCTGCTCGAGGTCGGGGTCAAGCTCCATGGCGTATGAGTCGATGGCTCCGCATCGAGCGACGGACGGCTCACAACAACTGCAAGACACAGCGGCTGACGCAGCGCTAGTCGGCGGCGCGTCAGACACCCATCGCTTCCTCTAGCTGCTCGACCGACGGTGAAGGCGCCATTCCATCGTCGGTCAGATACGTTCGGCATGCAAAGCCAACAGGCATCTTGCCTATTGCGAATAGGTCCTGCCCGTCAATCAGGAGTGTTGGCGACCCGGCGAACTGATACTTCTCAGCATCCTTTCGTGTCTCGATACGCTGATAATTCAAACTCGCCTGGAGGCCCTGATCTTCGATGATGTCTTTGACTCGGCCTTCAACGACCTTCCAACCTGGACACGAGTCAAAGTATTGAAGGGTGATGTTCATGGTCCTCTCTTTCCCGCTGGATCAACGACATCACATACGCACGCGGTAGGCCATGTGTCTGGCAAGTCACGGGCCTCCGCTTCGAGCTTCTCCAGCTCTTTTTTCAGACGTTGCAGATCGGCGATTCGGGACTCGATCGCGGCAGCCTCACGAGAGATGGTTGCCCGCACCTTCCCGCAGGGAGCCTTGCCATCGCGACGTAGCGCCACAATCTCACGGACGTCTGACAACGGAAACTCAAGAGCTCGAAGTCGAGCGACGAAACGAAGCAAGTCGACATCTCCCTCTTCGTATCCCCGATACCCAGAGTCAGTCCTCCGTGGCTCAGGAAGGACACCTGATTCCTCGTAGTACCTGATAGCTGAGGGGGCCAGACCGGCCTTTTTTGCCGCCTCGCCAATCTTTAGAGCCTGTTGCATAATGATGATGATAAACCTTCAAGTTCCTTGAAGGTCAAGAATCAATTGGCAAGCTGCGGACCTCCCATCGACACCGACTCGACCGGCTGATCTCGGAAGGTGCTTGCTCGACGGCTGAGCTAACCAGGCCTGCTGGCACGCACTCGCATTATCTCAAAAGCAGCAAGGGCGCCAGAAACAGAGGCGTTGAGACTTTCGGTGACTCCGACCATCGGGATCGAGGCCAGTACATCACAACGTTTAGCGGCCAAATGCGATAAGCCGCCTCCTTCGGATCCAATGACCACTGCGACGGGCTCCGTTAGCAACTGCAAGCCGAACAGGGATTCGCCGGCACCGGCATCTAGACCCACAAGCCAAACGTTGAGATCCTTGAGTCGGCTCAACGCCTCCGGGATGGATCCGACCACAGCGACCGGCACCTTCTCAAGTGCGCCAGCTGCGGCTTTGAACGCCGTCGCCGACAACGGGGCCGCACGACGCGACGACACGACCAACCCGGTGATCCCTGCGGCCAAGCCACTGCGAGCCAGCGCTCCGACATTGTGGGGGTCTTCGATGTGGTCGAGCACCAGCAGTGCCGTCTCGGCGCTCTTCAACGACTCCAGCGTCACCGGGCTTATCGGAGCACACTCTGCCGCTACTCCCTGCGGGGCATCGGTGTGGGCCCCGACTCGCACGTCGTCAACAAAACTCACCTTGGTCTTCCCAACCAGGTCGATGATCGCCAGCACATCAGTGCGTGTCTGGCGGCTCCGGTCGACAAGAAGGCGCCTCACCCTTCCGGCGTCGGCGGCGGCAGCCACCGCATGGAGGCCTTCGACCCTATTTCCGTAACCAGCGGGTGCCATCGGGACCGTCTTCTAGCATCACGCCCGTCTCTTCAAGGGTGTCGCGAATCGCGTCAGCGTCTGCGAAGCGTCTTTCCATACGGGCCTTTTCACGCTCGCCTACGAGACGTGCGATGTCGTTGTCCGACAAGGCCAGTTCAGGCGTGACCGGATGGGTTCCTTCGTCGATCCCGAGGACATCAACGATCACTTCAACGACACCAGCCACCCCGGACACATCACCGCCCTCATCGAGGATGCGGTTGCCATCTCGAACTAGATCAAACAACATCGACACTGCCTCGGGGGTGTTGAAGTCGTCGTCCATCACTGCGGTAAACCGCTCCAGTGCCAGCGCGTCGGGTAATCCGGTGGTTGGTGGCAACAGGGACGCGGTAGCCCGTTCGCGGAAACGATCGAGACGCTCCAATGACTCCGCAGCTTCGCCTAATAGATCAGATGAGTACTCGATCGGAGATCTGTAGTGGGCCCTCACGAACAGCATGCGGAGGGCACGACCTCCCGCAGACTCGATGATTGATGCAAGATCAACGACCAGACCGGTGGATTTGGCCATCTTCTCGCCGCCGAGATTGACCATACCGTTGTGCAGCCAATACCTGGCAAAGGGCTCACCAGTGGCACCCTCACTCTGGGCAATCTCGTTTTCGTGGTGAGGGAATATCAAGTCGCTTCCCCCTGCATGGATGTCGAAATCGTTGCCGAGAAACTCGCCAGCCATCGCCGAGCACTCGATGTGCCAACCAGGACGACCGGGCCCCCACGGAGAATCCCAACATGGTTCGCCGGGTTTCATCGCCTTCCACAAAGCGAAATCGAGCGGATCGTCTTTGCTCTCGTCGACTTCGATCCGGTAGCCCGACCGCAGATCATCGAGCTTGCGACCGGACAATCTGCCATACCCAGCGAGGCTTCTGACCGAGAAGTAGACGTCACCATCTCTGTCATATGCGAGCCCACGCTCAATCAGAGCTTCGATGATTTCGATGATCTGCGAGATGCTCTCGGTCGCCTTTGGCTCCACATCCGGTTCGAGAACACCCAGACCAGCAAACGCTTCAGCGAATCTCCTGGCCATTGTGACCGCCAGCTCCTCAGCGGGGATTCCTGACTCCTCCGCGGCGGCGATAATTTTGTCCTCTACGTCGGTGATGTTCCGCACGAACGTGACCTCGTAGTCGCGCCACGTCAGGTATCGCCGAATGACATCAAAGGCCACAGCAGACCGCCCGTGACCGACATGGGGCTCGGACTGCACTGTCGGCCCGCACACGTACATCGCCACTTTTCCCTCTTCCCGGGTGTCCAACGGGACCAGCGAGCGGGTCAAGGTGCTGTGGACCTGAATCATCGTCGGATGTTAAGGCAGGGCTTCGACGGTCACCACGGCTATTGCCGCCACCCCTTCCCCTTTGCCGATGAACCCGAGACCGTCGGTTGTGGTGGCCTTGACAGAGACGTCGTCAATCTCAAGATCGATGGCGCCAGACAGACTGCTCCGAATGGCGTCTCGATGAGGCGCGACTCTCACGTGCTCAGCCACCACTGTCACGTCGACGTGGACAGGTCTCCAATGCACCGCCAAGGCCATGGTGACGACTCGGCGCAGCAGGCCCATCGAATCGGCGTCGACGAGTGCAGGATCGTCGGAGGGGAAAAGTTGACCAATGTCGCCAAGAACGCATGCACCTAAAAGGGCATCGGTGACTGCGTGTGCCAGAACGTCGCCGTCAGAAGTTGCAGAGACGCCGACTGAGTCTGAGACCACAACCCCGCCGAGTTTTAGAGGTGGATCACCATCCAAGGGGTGTGCGTCAAACCCCCAGCCGACCCTCATTCCTCTATGGGTTCGATCTTGGGCAGAGCGCGATCGAGCTTCTTGATCGCTTCCTCGTCATCGACCTGAAGACTGAAGGCCAATTCTGAACTGAGAGTGAGACGGGCCTTTGACAACATCCGCTTCAGCGCGGGACTGATCCCCTTTGTCTGCTGGGAATAGGAGAGATCCCTAACCACCTCTGCGACCTGAAATATGTCACCCGAAGTCATCTTCTCGTTGAGAACTTTGTACCAGCGGCTCCAGTTGGCGCCAGCCTCCTCAGGCTCTCCCTTGAGTGACTTGAGCACCTCACGGGACCTCGTCTTGGAAATCACCGGTCTGATCAAGTCTTCAGATTTATCTACCGGAATCATCACGGTTAGTTGCTCGGTGGCTATCTCCAGCTTGAAGTAGTCATAGCGCTTTCCGTCGAAATTCTGCTTGAGCTTCTTCTTGATTGTCGCCGCCCCATGCTGGGGATGCACGACCTTGTCACCGACGGAAAACTTGGTAGCTGTTGCCATATGCGGTGACGCAGTGTACAAGCGGGTTGGGATCAACCGAACCCTGAGATCAGTCGAATCCCTCCCACTCCTGGGCCGAGTGGACTAGACGGTCAAAGAAGGCTCGGAGCTGAGATGCTCTGGTTCCACCTACACCCTCGACATCGGTCAACTGGTCCTTGCTGGCCCGAAGCAGCTTTGAGACCGAGCCAAAGTATCGAACGATGTCCTCGCGGACCGAGTCCGGCAATCGGCCCACCTGTGAAAGGACCCTATGACCCCTCGCTTCGGCGGGGTCATCGAGGTCGGGGAACCCGAGGGTTCGACCAATCCCGGCCGCATCATCGAGTTCCGAAGGAGATATTTCTGCGATTGCGGTCCTACCTCTCGCAACCGCACCCGCACGCAGCGGGCGTAGGTAGTCCTGGAGGACTAGACGCATCGTCCTCTCCACCCCGGAAAGGAGATCGTTGAGTTGGAGGTGGACAATTCGGGCATCCTCGCCCATGGTCAAGGCTCGGGCAGTCACCTGTCGCCCCAGACGCTCGACGAGCTCTGCGCGTTGAAGCACGGTCACTGCCGACCGATAGGTGGCAAGACCGCTCACCTCGAAGCGGTTGAGCCGGGTTTCAGCCTCGTCGAGACGCGCTCGAAGTCGATCGAGGCTCTGCAACTCCTGATTCACATGGGCAGCGACTTCGGTCGGTTGGGCCAATTCGAGTTTTTGGTCCTCATAGAAAAGGGTCGCAATACGTCGACCTTCACTAACCGCCACGACTGGTTTGCCGGTCTGCACAGCAAGACGCTCAGCGGTGCGGTGACGAGCACCGGTCTCGTCCGTATGGATCGTTCCGTCGGGGATGAAATGAACGTTGGCTTCGAGAATATTCGCCCAGGCGTCGTCAAGGACGATGCCGCCATCCATCTTCGACAGCTCGGCGACCCTGGCTGGAGTGAAAGAGGCTGCGATGAGTTTGAAGCCGCCTGAGCTGGCGACGGTCACCTCGGCGCTGCTGCCAAGGACAACAAGACCACCTTTTCCCTGCTGAATTACTCGCTCCAAGGCACGTCGCATCGGAGTCCCAGGAGCGAGTCGCTCCAACGTCTCCGATATTGAAGGGCCACCCACGTGCGAGAGGCTATCACCTGGGCTCGTTGGTGAGACCTGCCTGTCCTAACGCGTCGACGAGACGCATCGGCTCCCCATCCCCCGGGGCTACCCGATTGATGAGGCCCATGCGATTTAGTTCCTCTACACGCCTTGCCTCGAAGGGAATACTCCGTACTTCTCCGGCCAGTCCGACCTCGCCCCAGGCGGCGAGTCTGCCGAGTGGCACATTCATCGCCGAGGAGGCGATAGCCAGTGCAACCGGCAGATCGCTTCCCGGCTCCTCGATACGCCAACCGCCAACGACATTCACGTATATCTCTTGATCCTGGGCCTGTAGTCCTCCGTGTCGGTGGAGGACGGCGATGATCTGATTGACACGTGCCGGGTCGACACCTCTTATCGACCGGCGTGGCATCGTTTGGCTGGTCGGGGCAACCAAAGCCTGAATCTCGACGAGAACCGACCTCCGTCCTTCGACAGCGGGATAGACCACGGTCCCTGGAACATCGGCCTCCCAACCCTGGAGAAAGACCTTCGAGGGGTCATCCACCTCCACAAGCCCATCCGTGCGCATGTCAAACATGCCGGAGATATGGGTCGCCCCGAATCGGTTCTTGCTGCTGCGAAGAACCCTGAATCCGCGGTCAGGGTCACCCTCCAGATAAAGCACGACATCAACCATGTGCTCGAGGATTTTCGGTCCGGCCAGGCCACCCTCCTTGGTCACATGGCCAACGAGGATCACAGCAGTACCGGAGGTCTTGGCCAGTCTGATCAAGCGGGCTGCGCTCTCTCTCACCTGGGCGACTCCCCCTGGGGCTGACGCGATCTCTGGGACGCCAACGGTTTGGATCGAGTCGATAATCACGAGGTCCGGCCTCGATTGGTCTACGAGGGCAACAACGGCATCAACGTTGTCATCGGCAACCAACTCAACGTTTTCATTTTCGATTCCGAGCCGAGTGGCCCTCATCGCAACCTGTTGGATCGACTCCTCGGCCGTAGCTATCAGGACTCGTGACGCACCCTGAACCATCCCACCCGCCATCTGGAGCAGCAGTGTGGACTTTCCGACACCGGGTTCGCCGCCGAGAAGCACGACGGACCCTCTGACCAGCCCCCCACCCAGAACTCTGTCTATCTCCGCCCAGCCGGTCGACGTCCGCTCTGCCACTTCGGTTGTGGCGTCGACCACCGAAACGGCGACCGCAGGTTTGCTTTTGGCTGTTTTCTGTGCGGTGATCTCGACCAGCGGCTCAGATACCCCACACTGAGGGCAGAAGCCCATCCACTTGGCCGATTGATGGCCACAGGACTCGCAACGGAAATTAGTGATCTGTCGCATGTTGGGTTAACGATTGGCCCGTTGCAGTGCGAAAATCAACACCACCACAAGGAACACGAACAGGACAAGCCCCGTCAAAAGAGAGGCGGCCGTCCAAGGCTCGTAGGTTCTGACGGCCAACACGGTCATACCCATGGCACAATACCGCCGAAGGAGGGATGTGGTCTCCCAGACTTGTAACCAGTGCGGCGAGAATGTCGCCGCCGACGAGCAGTTTTGCCCAAACTGCGGCTCTTTCATCGATCCGATGGCGCCGCAACGCTCGCCCGTGTCCGGAGAGGTCATTTCCGTTCGGTCCGACGGCAACTACGAGGAGTTTTCCCTCGATGTCGAGCCCCCGGCATCTGACCAAGAAACCGACCACGAGCACGTGGTGGATCCGGCTCCGCGCTCTGGAACTGAGAGCACCTGCCCTTCATGCGGTGCAGGCAACCCTCCAGGAAATCGTCACTGCCAGGAATGTGGAGCACGGCTCGACCAGAGCCCGCTACCGACAGCGCCCCGCCCCGCCGTGCAAGCCACGGCCGGTGTGCGGGCAGCCCTTGCGATCAGCGGTTTGCTGTTTGTGGTCATTGTCATCGCTCTCCTCTTCAACGTCTTCGGTGGCGGAACTAGCGCGTCTGACACGACGCTCGGTGTGACCACCACCACCGAATCGGTTATCACCGAACCGGCTGTCATCGACATCCTCGACCAGCAATGTGACCCGGATGGCCTCGGCTCCTTCACCTGTATAAACCTCACATCAGGCACTGAAACCGAATATCAGGTCAACTGGGAAGAAATCCAGGAAGTTGAGGGCAACATTGTCATCAAGCTTTTCTTTCGCCAGCCAATGATCGTCACCCGGATCGACTGGTCGAACATCGAAGATCCGACTCGTTATCGCCGTAATTATCGGGCACGCGGTCTGACCATCGATGCTCAGGGTTCGTTGACCCAGGTACCTCACGAGCTGGAAGACACCCCGGGCCTCCAGAACATCAACTATGCCGCCGTCAACGCCAATTGGATCGAGATAACGATCCAGAGCGCTTACCAAGCCGAAGTCGTGGAAGAAAATATGTTCCGTGAGCTGGCGATCGTCGAAATCACCGTGTGGGGTCGACCCTCCAACCCCACCTCAGATGCCACCACGGCCACCACAACCGACGGCTAAATCGCACCCCAGACCGTTGCTGGGAGTTTCCCTTTAAGGAAACTCCAGACGCCCCGTTTGAGGGGCGCATCCCCTCATCTACGCCGGTTTCTACTGCTTGATGTATGGCTGACCGTCGGCTGCTGGAGGCCGTGCCTTCCCTACAACCCCGGCAACCACAATGATCACAACAATGTAGGGCAGCATGAGGAGGAATTCCGACGGTATACCGACGTTGAGGATGGCGGCTTTTTGTTGCACCGCTCTAGAAAAACCAAACACCAGCCCAGCGCCCAATGCTCCGAACGGCATCCAGCGACCAAAGATCATTGCGGCGAGCCCAATGAACCCGATTCCTCCTGTCATGTTCTCCTCAAACCGAGCCACTTGGGCCAATCCCAAAAACGCCCCCCCAAACCCGGCGATCATGCCACCGA
>CAXMOW010000024.1:0-23938 GCA_964195235.1 uncultured Acidimicrobiia bacterium
AGTGACGACATGAGACACCGACGAGGCCCAATCGAGGATGCGAGGGTCGAGGGGTTTTACCCACCTCGCGTTCACCACCCCAGCGCTGACACCACGTTCGGTTAGATCGGCTGCCGCCTTCTCGGCTATCTCGACCATTCGTCCAACAGCTACCAACACAACGTCTTCGCCCTCGCTGAGCCGTACTGCGACACCCACGTCAATCGGTTCAACCGGGATTGAGGGGACGGACACAGCGGCAGCCTTGGGATATCGAATGGCAATCGGACCGTCGTGGTCGACTGCGGTCTCGCTCATGGCGCAGAGTTCGGTGGCGTCGGCGGGGGCGCCGACGACCAGGTTGGGAATCATCCTCAGATAGGAGAGATCGAAAACCCCATGGTGTGAAGGACCGTCGGGACCGGTCACACCGGCCCTATCGATCAAGAATGTCACCGGAAGATTATGAAGTGCCACATCGGCGTTGATCTGATCAAAGGCCCGTTGAAGGAAGGCCGAATAGACAGCGACCACAGGCTTTTTCCCCGCCATGGCCATACCCGCGGCAAGGGTTACTGCATGCTGCTCGGCGATTCCTGTGTCGAAGACCCGATCGGGGAAGCGCTCACCCATCTGTTTGAGCCCAGCGGTTGAGACCATCGCTGCCGAGATGGCCAGCACATCCGGTCGTCGGGCGGCAGCATCGGCCAAGGCTCTTCCGGCCACCTCGGTGAGTTTCAACTCAGATTTCAGGGCTTTGCCGGTCGCAATATCGAAGGATCCGACACCATGGAGCTTGTCCTCCTCATCTTCGATCGCTGGCTGGTAACCACTCCCCTTCTCCGTCACAACGTGGACTACAACGGGCTCGTCGTATCTCTTCGCCTGCTCCAACGTTTCTTCGAGCATTTCGATGTTGTGACCGTCGACCACGCCGGAGTATTTGATATTGAGAGCGTCGAAAACGGTGGCTGGCTCAAGGATCTGTTTCACCGCGTCCTTGATCCGACCGGCTAGCTCATCAGCCGTCTCTCCGACCACCGGGATGCCGCGAAGCATCTTGCCGATCACCTTCTTCGTCTTCTCGTAGCGAGGATCGATCCGATAGTGGGCGATCTGCGCCAAACCTCCAACCGTTGGCGCATACGAGCGTCCATTGTCATTTAGAACAATGATCAGCTTCTTGGGCTTGGTCACTGCGATGTGGTTGAGAGCCTCATAGGCCATCCCACCGGTGAAAGCACCGTCACCCACAATCGCGACTGTCCAGCCGTCGTAGCCGGAAAGTGCATGGCCGGCTGCATAGCTCAGCGATGTGGAAGCATGGCTGTTCTCGACAAAATCGTGTGGCGACTCCTCCTGACTCGGATAGCCGGAAAGGCCGCCGGTGTGCCTCAACTCGTCGAAACGATCCGCACGGCCCGTGACGATCTTGTGGACATAGGCTTGATGGCCTACATCCCATATCAGCCGGTCTTTGGGGGAATCGAAAACGCGATGCAGCGCAAGGGTCAGCTCGACCACTCCGAGGTTTGGTGACAGGTGCCCACCGGTGATCGACACCTTGTCCAATATGAAGGTGCGAATTTCATCGGCGAGGGTGTCCAACTCTTCGTAGGACAGCGGGCCGAGGTCTGAGGGCTGGGAGATCGACTCGATCATCGGTAAACGGCCAAGGGGCCGCCCAATAGGGTAGTTCCCCTTGAGACCTTGATTGTTGGCGACCCGATCGAAGAGGCCCTAGAGATGGGCACTGGCACGGGCCAACGCCAGATCTTGGAGCGTGACGTGAGCGTCAACATTGGTTTTGTTGGCGATCCGATTCCAGGTCCCGTCGCCACGAAGCCGCCAGGAAAGGTTGTCGTCGGCCATCAACACTTCGAGTATCTCATCGAGCCGGAACTGAATATCGGGATCTTCAATCGGAGTCAGGGCCTCCACCCGACGATCGAGATTGCGCGGCATCATGTCCGCCGAGCCAAAGAAATACGTCCGATTCGAACCTGTTGCACCGAAACGATATATCCGAGAATGCTCTAGATAACGACCAACCAGCGATCGAACTGTGATGTTGTCGGACAACCCCTCAACCTCGGGGCGAAGACAGCAGATACCCCGGACAATCAACTCGACACGTGTCCCGGCTTGTGATGCTTTGTAAAGAGATTGGATTATCCCTGCGTCGACCAACGAGTTCATCTTGAGGGTGATAAGCCCTTCGGATCGGTTCGCTTCTTGCTCGATCAGCTCAACAATCCGACTTCTGATTCCGTTTGGCGACACCGCCAGCTTTCGGTAGCTGGTGCGACGGCTGTACCCGGTCAAGAAGTTGAAGAGGTCCGTTAGGTCTGAACCAAGCTCGGCCGAGGCAGTGAATATCCCTACGTCTTCATACGATCGCGCTGTCTTCTCGTTGTAGTTCCCGGTTCCGATGTGGGCATAGCGAACCACTCGATCGCCCTCACGCCGCATCACAAGAGCAATCTTTGTGTGAGTCTTCAAACCGACCACTCCGTACATCACATGGACGCCAGCATCCTCCAGACGCTGAGCCCATTCGATGTTTCGCTCCTCATCGAAGCGGGCTTTCAGTTCGACCATCGCCACAACTTGCTTGCCGGCCTGGGCCGCTTCGATCAGGGCGCTCATGATCGGTGAGTCGCTCGTCGTCCGGTACAACGTGATTTTTATAGCGAGGACGCTGGGATCACTCCCCGCCCGAGCGATGAAGCTCTCCACAGTGGACGAAAACGAGTCGTACGGATGCTGAACAAAAAGGTCGCCCTGACGCATGACCTCAAAGAAGTCCACCGGCTCACTTGCGGGAGCGGAAACTCGAGCAGGAGTCACAGGCCCAAACGAACCGAACTTGAGCTCAGGTCGATTGAGGTCGTAAAGGCTCCACAAGCCAGACAGGTCTAGTGGGCCGTCTACCCAATAGACATCGTCCTCGGTCGCTCCCATCTCCCTCATGAGCAGGTCGAGGACGTCGCGAGGAATATCGGGATGGACTTCGAGTCGGACAACCCTGCCAAAGCGCCTTTGAGTCAGTTCCGACTCAATCGCCATCAACAGATCGCCGCCTTTGTCTTCCTCAATCTCGAGGTCGGCGTTGCGGGTAACCCGGAACACATGATGTCCGAGAATCTCCATCCCCGGGAAAAGGGAGTCGAGATGGGCTGCGATCACTTGCTCGAGTGCGACGAAACGCTCGCCGTCGGGCAGCACGACAAATCTGGGAAGGATCGGTGGGATCTTGACTCGAGCGAACTTTGTGACGCCGCTCTCCGGATTCCGAACGAAGATCGCCAGGTTCATCGAGAGGTTTGAGATGTAGGGGAATGGGTGAGCCGGATCGACCGCCAGGGGGGTAACCACCGGAAATACCAGATCACGAAACTGGTCGTCCAGGAACTCTCGATCTTGAGCGTCAAGGCTCGGGTAGTCGCTAAAAACAATGCCTTCCTTGGCGAGGGCAGGAGCTACCTCGGCGAGAAAGGTCTTCGAGACCACCTCGTATTGAGCGGCTGCTTGAGTTTGTATTGCAGCCAGTTGTTGTCCAGGTGTCATCCCATCGGGCGTCTCTGCCGTGAAACCATGGGCCATCTGCTCTTTGAGCCCTGCCACACGAACTTGAAAGAACTCGTCTTGATTCGACGCCCAGATCGCGAGGAACTTTGCCTTCTCGAGAAGCGGAAAGTCGCTGCGGCCGGTCAGGGAAACGACACGGTCGTTGAAGTCGAGCCAGGAGAGCTCGCGGTTGATGAAGTGCGCCGGATTTGTCTCCACATCATCCCTTGCGGTCATGAGTCCACCACTCCATGTGCGGCTAGACCTCCAAGGAGGAACACGGCTAACGAATCTGTCACTGTCTTTGCTCCGAGCGATCCGTCGTCAGTGATGAGGGTCTTCGCTGCAGACATGATGGTGTCCTGGATCAATCGGCCTGCCATTTGGGGCGGCATGGGAACAAACACACCTTCTGCAACCCCACGTATGTACAAGCCGGCCATCTCGATTGATAGCTGGGCATGGGAGTCGCGGATACGCACCTGAGCGTCAAAGCTCATGCGACCCGCCTCCCTGTGCAGGATCACTCCGAACACCGGATCTGAAGCGACAAACTCAACCGTCCTCGAGGCGAGCTCAACTAGTCGGCGATCAACCGACTGATTGGCGGATACCGTCTCGATCAGGTCAGAAATGACATGGGGCAGTTCCTCCTCGACCAGGGAAGCGATCATGTCGTCCCGATCGGAGAAATAGTCGTAAAGAGTGGTGCGTCCGACACCTGCGGCCAAGGCGACCTCTCCAAGGGGGATCTCGGCTGTGCCCGCATCTTCGATCAGGCTCTTGGCAGCGGCAAGCAGGGCCTCCCTGGTGATGGCCTTGTGCTCGTCAATCGAGGCGGCGCGAATCCGCGGCATGCCCAAAGGTTATCCGAGAGTTTTGGGAATGACATCCCGGCACCTGGGGTGTCGAGGGCGTAAGTTGTGGGGTCCAGGAGGTACGGATGGATATCAGTAGTTACATATTCCAACCCACATCAACGTGAAGGTCGCTCGACAACGACCGTTGACAGGGGCGATTCTTGGAATCGTGATTGGATGGGCCATCGCGGTTCTGCTCCAGCAGCAGGGTGTATGGCCTCTCGACAAGATCACAGTGTTCCTCCTGCCCGCCGCTACCGGTGTCATTGGCCTTGTCATAACAAGTGTCAAGCGCACAGCGGCGATGGGCCCGATGATCATCGCGCTCATCATCCTCATCCCAATGGCGGCGTGGGGTGCTACTGGATTGACCACGATCAACGAGGTTGGGGTCCTCAACGGCGGGTGTCAGGTACAGGCGCAGACATCGGTCCCCGACTCGACAGTGGTGACCGATACCAGCAAACAAGACCCTTTCCTGATCGATCCTCATGGAGGTTTGATCTGGGTGGCGACCTCGCCTGTCGCCTTCGACGACTACCCATGGAAGATCTGGGTGAAAATTGGTGGGGTACAGATCACCCTCGACTCGGAAGAGTCTGAGGACAACGACGGTGGAAGCCAGATCAACGGTGGTGACGTTGCCAACGTCGAGACGTACGCCGCCGAGCGCGGCATCGACATTTCCCAACTCCGGGGTGTCTACAAGGTTGGCGGCGACGCCGCCAATACCTGCGATGGGTTCGGCTTCGTGAAGCTGATCGCAGATCCACTAGAAACCATCATCGCCAAGATTGCTGCGGGTCTTGCGATACTCCTGACCATCATCCTGCTGATCGTTGGTCTTACAGGACGACGACGACCGGCCGAAGTGACGGACGGAGGTCCCACCGACGGTGAGAGTGCAGCAGATGGCAACGAAGCCGCCGCTACCGGTGCTGCTGCCGCGGGTGCAATCCCAGGTGACAGCGATGGTGACGGAGATGTTGACGTGGACGATCTGAACCTGGACCCTGGAGCCGAAGATCTGCCCGAGAGGGACGATTTGGCCTGATCTCGTTTTGTCAGATGTGAGTCACACCGCGAAACTGCCGGTGTGACTCACGGGCCAGTCAGCCTTGCACCAGATGTGGCGACGGATTGGAGGGACCGCGCCGCCTGCTCTGGGTACGCGAACACCCTCTTTTTCCCCTCTTCTGAAGCCCCTCAAAACACGTTGGAGCATGCAATCGCCATCTGCTCAACATGTCCGGTGATCGATGAATGCCTCGAATACTCACTCGAGACCAACCAGCGGGCAGGTGTCTGGGGCGGCACCAGTGAAGATCAGCGCAAGTCGCTTCGCCGCAAGTGGCTCGCAGGTCGTCGCCGCAGTGCGTAGCTGACGAATCTAGAGTTTCGAACTCATGAGCAAACAGGCTGATTACGTCCTCCGTACCGTCGAAGAACGAGGGATCCGCTTTATTCGACTGTGGTTCACCGACGTTCAAGGTTTCCTCAAGTCCGTGGCGATCAGTCCGACCGAACTAGAAATGGCATTCGAGGAGGGGATGACCTTCGACGGCTCCTCAATCGACGGGTACGCCAGAGTCCAAGAAGCAGACATGCTGGCCAAACCCGATCCTTCGACGTTTGCAGTGCTTCCGTGGCGGACCGAGCAGCAGGTCGCAAGGATGTTTTGCGACATAGTCACCCCCGATGGTGAGGCGTTCAACGGCGACCCGCGCACGGTTCTCAAGAAAAATCTCGAACGCGCCTCTGAGATGGGCTACACGTTTTACGCGGCACCCGAGTTGGAGTTCTTCTACTTCGAAGACGCCGGGCCCAACCCAAAGGTGCTTGACCGCGGCGGGTATTTCGATCTGACGCCGCTTGATGTTGCTCAGGAGTACCGGCGCAAGACGATCAATGCCCTTGAACAATTGGGCATCCCCATCGAGCACTCCCACCACGAGGTTGCTCCTAGCCAACACGAGATCATCGCCAGGTACGCAGACGCGCTGACCATGGCCGACAACATCATGACGTCGCGACTCACAGTGAAAGAAGTGGCCCTCCAGCACGGGATCTACGCCACTTTCATGCCAAAGCCCCTCGAGGACTACGACGGGTCGGGCATGCACCTTCACCTCTCACTATTTGAGGGCGATGTGAATGCGTTTCATGAGCCGGGGACTCAAGGTGGCCTCTCCAAGGTCGGTCAAGCATTCATCGCGGGACTGCTCAGACACGCCGCTGAGATGACGGCTGTGACCAACCAGTGGGTCAACTCCTACAAACGGCTTGTCCAAGGTTTCGATGCCCCGATCTATATCTCATGGGGACGCAACAACCAGTCGTCGTTGGTACGTGTGCCCGCTGTGAAGAAAGGCAAGCCGTCGTCGGTCCGTGTGGAGTACCGAGCTGCCGACTCGGCTTGCAACCCGTATCTCGCCCTCTCCGTCCTCCTGGCAGCCGGGCTCAAGGGAATCCGTGAGGGGTACGATCTGCCACCAGAAGTCGCCGCAGACATCACTCGCCTGACTGCCGCGGAGCGCGCTGCCGCCGGCGCCAAACGTCTACCCGAAACGTTGTCTGAAGCTCTCGATATTCTGGAAGGGTCCGACCTTGTCGCCGACGCCCTCGGCGAGCATGTCTTCGACTGGTTCCTACGCAACAAACGGGATGAGTGGGACCGGTATCAACATCATGTGTCCGGCTTCGAGTTGGACACCTACCTACCGATCCTTTGATCGCAGCGGTTTACCCCGAGAAGTGCTCTGAGGGTTTGATCGACGGACTGACCCTCGCAGGAGCGACACTCGCCGGAATCGGCGAACTGACCCCGGAAGAGGATGCGCTGAACGATGCCGACGTCTTAGTCGTGGAACTGGGGCCGCAACCGATGCGTCGGATACGTGAGATCGACCGTATCGCCGAAGCGGTGGGCCTTCCTGTGGTTGTGGTGGCGTCGGCTGATCAGATGGTGCTCATGGAAAGCGCAACGGGGATCACCGATTTTCTCGTCGAACCGGTCGACCCCGTGGAAGTGCGACTCCGCTTGATGCGACTGGTGAGCTCCGAATCGGGAGAGGACGTCATCCGTTTCAAGGACCTCGAATTGAACCCGCTCACTTATCAAGCGTTGCTCGCCGGCAACCCAATGGACCTGACCTACATGGAATATGAGTTACTCAGGTTCCTCGCGGGCAATCCGGTCCGCGTCTGGAGTCGCGAGCAACTGTTGTCGCGGGTTTGGGGGTACGAGTATTACGGCGGTGCCCGCACCGTCGATGTCCATGTTCGCCGTCTCCGGGCAAAACTCGGCGAAGAGCGATCATCCTGGATCACCACTGTCCGATCCGTCGGGTACCGCTTCGGCTAATCGCCTTCCTGCGGGTGCAGTTGTGGTCGCTCTGCGACCACAACTGCACCCGCACAGAGGGGTTGTAACGGGGAGCGTCACCACTTAAAGGTCGGGACATGGGATCTACCCATCCTGTGGACTTGATCATTCGGCGCCAATACGGAGTCATCACCCGGGACCAAGCACTCGACAACGGATTCTCACCGAGAGAAGTCCGGACCCGCTTGGAGACAGGCGCCTGGATCCCCGTTACAAGTGGCGTCTATTCGCCATCTACTGCGCTCGCCACGTGGCGACGTCAGCTCTCGGCTGTGGCTCTCAGTCGACCCGATTGCCTGGTTGCCGGGAGATCGGCCGCTCGTCTCCACGGATTCCAAGGAGTGAATGAGTCACGCCCCGAAATCCTTGTCCCACACAATGCCGGCAACCCCCGCTCACCTATCGCGCGGGTCATAAGGGGGCGTCACTTCGACCAGGTCACCAACACTTCCATTGAGGGTTTCCGGTGCACCTCAGTGGCCGAGACGATCCTGACACTTTCGCTGCGCGAGCCGATGTCTCTGATCTCCCGCTATCTCGACGGTGAACTGGCTAAACGCTCGGTGAACATCACCGACTTCAACCCGATCCTGGACCGCCTGACCTTCGCACGCCAGCCCGGGCTTGGGTCACTTCGACGTGTAGTGGGCGAACGGGCGGACGACAGATACCAACCACCCACAACCGAGCTGGAGCGCCTTCTCTATGCCCTTCTCGACCGAGCCGAACTCCCTCCGTATGTCAGACAATCACCCATTTCCTATCCGACACTCGCTGCGACGGTCGACGCATACGTCCCAGACTGGAGACTCATCATCGAGGCGGATGGACGGAGATGGCACACACGCAGGGAGGACTTCGAGAAGGACCGGCAGCGTGACAACGCGGCACTGGCGGCAGGCCTGATCGTGGTCAGGCTCACTTGGAAGATGTTGCGATACGAGCTCGAATCCTGTCTCCGAACCCTGCTCGAGGTGGGAAAATCGCGCACGGCTGCCTAGCGGGTGCAGTTGTGGTCGCTGAGCGACCACAACTGCACCCGCGGAGTGGCAGAATCAGGGGATGGGCTTTCGAACCAAACAGATTCACGCCGGGGTAGCACCTGACCCGACGACGGGGGCGATCCTCACCCCTATCCACCAGTCGACGACTTTTGTGCAGGAGTCAGTGGATGAATACATGGGCAAGGGGTACTCCTACTCCCGCGCCGGCAACCCCACGGTCCGAGCCCTAGAGCTGAAGATGGCTGCACTGGAGGGCGGAGTGGACGCAACGGCATATGCGTCGGGCATGGCAGCAACAGTCTCTGTGTTTCTCGCCCTTCTCCAGGCCGGGGATCACATCGTGGTCGCCGACGTCGTCTACGGGGGCACCTACCGCTTCGCCGACCAGTTTCTGACCAAATTCGGTGTAGAAGTAGACTTTGTCGACGCCACCGATCCCGACGCGATCAACGGCATGATCCGGTCCAACACCAAGATTGTTTTCACCGAGACTCCTGCCAACCCGACCCTCAAGGTGACGGACCTCGCCCGGGTTTCGGAGATTTGCAAAACTCATGGTGTTCTCCATGTGACCGACAACACCTTCCTCACGCCGTATTTCCAGAGACCCTTCGAACTGGGGGCGGACGTGATCGTCCACTCCACGACAAAATTCCTCGACGGCCACAACGCGACCATCGGCGGCGCAGTTGTGGTCAACGACCAAGGGCTTCAGGAGAAAATCGAGTTCGCCCGCATCTCCGCTGGTCTTGTGATGTCACCAATGGTCGCATGGCTCACACTCCAGGGGATCAAGACCCTCAGCGTGAGGATGGACGCCCAATCCGCTAACGCTCGTGCCGTTGCCGAGTGGCTCAAAGGGCACGAAAAGGTCGACTATGTCAACTACCCCGGTCTGGCCGAGCATCCGCAACACGAGATCTCTTCGAGGCAAGCCACTGGGTACGGCGCAATCGTGTGTTTCGAAGTCCATGGCGGAATCGAGGCTGGAAAGCAGCTGATGGACACAATCGAGTTGTGGGCCCTCGCCGAGAATTTGGGTGCGGTGGAATCGTTGATCACACATCCGGTGACGATGACCCATGCAGCCATCCCAAGGGAGGACCGAATCGCGGTCGGGATCACCGATGGCTTGGTCCGACTTTCGGTCGGCTTGGAGGACGTGAAGGATCTGATCGCCGCTCTCGACGCTGCTCTAGAACGCCTCTAGGAGATAGCGACGAGCTCGGTCGCCAGGAGAATTCTCGCAGCCGTAGCCTTGGTCGCAGGGCTACTCCTTCTTCTGGCTACGACCGGCCCCAACCCGGATACACAGGTATCGGGAACGATCCGAAGATTTGGAGGGGTATGTCTCGAACTGGAGAAATGGCAACTGTTTGGATGGGGTGTGATCGGACAAACTTCCACCGTTTTCGACGTTCTCAACGGTATCTGGAGCGAGCCGGTTGAAACGCCCCCATGCGCAGACGTCCCACAGCGTATCTGGCTGATCCGTCCCCCATTCGACGCTCCTGACGGCGCCTACCGAATCTGTCCGCTGGCAGATGAAGATAAGGAGCCCTGTGTGGAATTCTCCCGTGTCCCGTTCGAGGGAACACCCGGGCCATAGGCCCTGACCAACTTTGGGTCTAAGCCCGAGCTCTAACCAGGGTGTCGCGGGCGTAGACCCGACCATTGTCGGTTGCGACCGGCCTTCTAACCACCTGCGCCTCGATCAGAGTGAGACCGTCCAGCCAGGACGTCATCTCCCGAATATCCCACAGGATCTCAGGCACCTGTGGCCCGCCGGTTCCGTGCTCGATGTTTGATCGGTCATGCCCGATCATGAACAGTTCGCCCTCGGGCGTCAGCCAAGAACTCGCGGCCGCAACCACAAGCTCCATCTCCTCCGACGGGAGATGAAGATAGGAGATGAGAACAAGATCAAACCGCTCGTCGGTTTTCCATGTCCGAACATCGCCGACGACGAATTCGACTTGATCTGTGATCGACTTTCCCAACTCCACCGCGACTTCGGAGAAGTCCACGGCCGTCACCGACCAGCCTCGCTCAGCTAGCCAGATCGCGTTGCGTCCGTCGCCAGCAGCAACGTCGATTCCCGACTTCGGAGCCATGGTTCCGAGACGGTCAGCTACGAATAGGTTGGGGGACGCTGACCAGAGACGGTCCGCGGACCGATAGCGGTCGTCCCATGCTGATGCGTCCAAGTCAGCCGAACTCGATTCCCTGCGCCAACGGCAAGTCGTCGCCCCAATTGATCGTGGTTGTTTGGCGGCGCATGTACGCCTTCCACGCGTCCGACCCGGCCTCACGTCCTCCCCCGGTCTCCTTCTCACCGCCGAAGGCACCACCGATCTCCGCGCCTGACGTGCCGATGTTGACGTTGGCCAGCCCGCAGTCGCTCCCTGTGCTCGAGAGGAATCGTTCAGCGTTTTTCAGCGACTCGGTGAATATCGCAGACGAAAGGCCCTGAGTGACACCGTTCTGGATCTCGATGGCCTCTTCAAGCGTGTCAAACTCGATGACCCACAGAATCGGCGCGAAGGTCTCGTCCTGTGTGATCGACGCTTCCTTGGGTACCACAACAACGGTTGGTTCCACGAAATACCCAGGTCGATCGAGCCTGTTACCCCCCGTGACGATTCGAGCTCCCTGTTCGCGAGCGATCTCCAGAGCGCCCATCATCTGATCGATGGCGGCTTCGGAGACCAAAGGACCCATCAGTGTCCCCTCCTCCAGCGGATCGCCAATGTGCACCTGTTGGTAGGCCTCTGCTAACCCACTGACAACTTTGTCGAACACTGCTCGATGGACGAGAAGTCGGCGCAAGCTGGTACAGCGCTGACCGGCAGTTCCAACCGCCGAGAACAGGGCGCCCCGCACTGCGAGGTCGAGGTCGGCGTCGTCCATGATGATGACCGCGTTGTTGCCGCCAAGCTCGAGGATTGTTCGACCCATCCGTTGCGCTACGGCGGGTCCGACAATCCGACCCATCGCACAGGAACCAGTCGCCGAAACGAGCGGGAGTCTGGTGTCTTGGTTCATCGCGGTTCCGACGGTTTGGCCATCTCCAACGGCCAGGTTCAACACACCTTCAAAACCGCTGCCCGCCATGACCTCGTGTGCGATTTTGGTTACCGCAATGGCTGTCAGCGGCGTTCGCTCCGACGGTTTCCAGACCACTGTGTCACCACAGACTGCTGCGATTGCCGCGTTCCAGGACCACACCGCCACCGGAAAGTTGAACGCTGTGATCACACCGACCGGGCCAAGTGGATGCCAGTGCTCGTACATGCGGTGATTGGGCCGCTCAGACGCCATTGTGTTGCCGTAGAGCTGGCGGGAGAGGCCAACTGCGAAGTCACAGATGTCAATCATCTCTTGGACCTCACCAACTCCCTCCAGATGGATTTTTCCCATCTCAAGAGTGACTAGAGCACCGAGGGCGTCAATGTTTTCTCGTAGCGCGTCGCCGAGCTGTCGGATGTATTCACCTCGTCTGGGTGCGGGCAAGATGCGCCATCGCTCGAACGCTTCGGTCGAGCTGGCCATCACCTTCTCGTAGTCCTCGAGCGAAGCGAGCGTGACCGACCCGATCGACGCACCAGTCGTAGGGTTCACTACTTCGATGGAGTCGCCAGTGGCCTCCAACCACTCCCCGGCGAACACGCCCGAGTTGGTCTCGGAAAGTCCGAGCCTGTCGAAGATCTCATTTGGCGTCATCGGGCTGCCACAACCTCGATCTCGACCAAGAAACCGCCAGGGAGGGCGCCGGCCTGGATTGCCGAACGAGCCGGAGGGTCTTCACCAAAATAGGTGGCGTATACGTCGTTCACAGCCGGGTAGTCGCCGATGTCGGCGAGGAACACGGTCGTCTTGACGATGTCCGAATAGTCGAGACCGATGTCGGCGAGGAGAGCACCAATATTCTTCAACACCTGGTGGGCCTGCGCAACAACATCGTCGGGAGCTCGGTCGCCGGTTGTCGGGTCAAATCCAACCATTCCGGACAGAAAGACCAGACCGTTCGCCTCGGTGGCAAATGAATAGGGACCCATTGCACCGGGTGCCGAGGGGGTCGCGGGGACTGATTTGGGCAAAGATTCACTCCTGTTCGGATCCTCATCGAGAGGGTACCCAAAAAAAGAAAAGGACTCGGCAAACCGAGCCCCTTCAGAATGCTCTGTTTCTACTGGTCTACGAGAACGAGTTCCCGCAGCCGCATGTGCGGGTGGTATTCGGATTTTCGATGGCGAAACCGGCGCCCATCAGAGAATCCTTGTAGTCCAGGGTCGCTCCGCTGACCATCTCGGCGCTCTGCGGATCAATGACAACTCTCACGTCACCGTATTCCTCAACAATGTCGGTGTCGTCGATCTCGGCGTCGAAGAACATCTCGTAAGAGAAACCACTGCAACCACCGGGACGAACTGCCACTCGAAGCGCCAGGCCGGCCTCGTCCTCGGCGGCGATTAGCTCACGCACCTTGTCGATCGCCGTGTCCGTCAAATTGACGGTCTTCGGCGGCTGATTGGACTTGATCGTCAGCAGTTGAGTCATTGGCTCCTACCTGAATGTACTTCAATACTAACGCGATGAAAGCGCTGCACCATTCCCCCTATCGTGATAGTGCAAATTATCATGTTCAGCAATGGTCACTCGCGAACAGGTTCTCAAGACGCTGGAAGGTGTGCAGGACCCCGAATTGGGAGGAAATGTCGTCGAATTGGGAATGATCACCGACGTCGTCGTGTCCGAAGACGTCGTTGAGATCGGACTCGCTCTCACGATCGCCGAGTGCCCACTCAGGTCCCAGATCGAGGGCGACACACGCCGTCGAGTCGAAGCCATGCCCGGAGTCGGCGAAGTAGCCCTTCGGACTACTGCCATGACCAGCCGACAGCGCTCGGAGCTGATGAACGTGGCCCGGCGGCGGATCCGAGAGAACGCCGAAGCGACTCAAGTGTCTCCCACAACCCGTGTCGTCGCGGTCGCCTCGGGAAAGGGTGGGGTTGGCAAGTCGTCGATATCGGTGAATCTGGCAGCGGGCCTCGCTGCAATGGGCTTTCGGGTCGGTCTCATGGACGCCGACATCTGGGGTTTCTCTGTGCCACGCATGCTTGGTATCGAGGGGAGGCTGGAGGCCGACAGCTCAACGAAACTGATCAAACCTGTTGAAGTCAACGGGATCAAGGTTGTCTCGACCGGTCTGATCATCGAGACGGAGGAGACAGCTCTCATGTGGCGAGGGCTGATGTTGTCCAAGGCGCTCGAGCAATTTCTCAAACAGGTGGAGTGGGGAGACCTTGACTACTTGATCATCGACATGCCGCCAGGCACTGGCGATGTCCAGATGGCGCTGACACGCATGCTGCCCCAAGCAGAGATGGTTGTGATCACCACGCCACAGCGTGCTGCGCAGAAGGTTGCCATGAGGGTTGCTGACATGGCGAGAAGATCTCACATGCCGATTCTGGGAGTCGTTGAGAACATGACCGGCGACATTTTTGGGATGGGAGGCGGCGCCGAGTTGGCACTCGAGTTGGGAGTTCCACTCCTTGCTGCCATCCCGTTGGACGCAGCTGTGGTGGAGGGAGGAGACATCGGTAAGCCGGTTGTCATCGCCGAGGAGTCAGGATTGGCAGCTCCCGCTCTAAATGACTTGGTCGAGCGGCTGGTTGAGGTCCTGCCGCCGGCAGAACTCGAAACCTGCACAGGTCGCATCGCAAAATTGTTGGAAGACCTGGAGAACGGGGCGGCCTAGACCTACTCCTTGGGTGGAATCCACAGGTCGACGGAGAACGATTTCTTCTCGACGCCGTCGATGACAAACGTCGTCATCACCTTGTCAGCGATCGTCTGGCGCTTCGAATCGAAGAGGGGCAGAAACCACCCGATGAAACAGATCAAGGTGTCGAGAATGTGAACAAACTTGCGCCCAATTCCGGCCCCACCACCGATCACGTTCCCTCCGGAATTGACCAATCGCGTACCCATGATCGCCTTGCCCGGGGTTTGGCCGCCGACACCGTCGAGATACCCGAGCAGGACCCAATACAGAATCCCCACCACTCCGACCAGACTGGAGATTGTCGAGCTACGGAAGAAGATGATCTGAGTTATCAAGATAGGGGCGTAGTCGATGAGGAAGCCTGCGGCTCGGGTTCCCCAAGTTGCGAGATTGTGTGGGGCGCCAGTCGATGACTGCTCGGCGGGGACTTCAGGCGTGGACAACAGCAACTCCAGGTTGGTCGGGGAATCGGACGTTAGACCTACGGGCGGCCAGCTCGTCGTCCAAACCGGAATCGATTTTTCCACAGCAGGGACTAGTCATTTCCGAGATCAAAGGAAAGGTCATTGGCCAGCCACTCTCCATGGTCGACAATGACGCCGGAACGTGCACTAGCACCAAGGGGTTGGGCTTGGGAGGCCCAAGAGAAGAGGACCTGAGAGGGTCCTCTCTCTTTTTCTGCGGCTAGCCACAGATCGACTTCACCAGCGGATAGGGGTTGACTGCCCCGCCACCGCCGGGGTGGAATTCGAAGTGGAGGTGGGGCAGCCATGAGGGAGCGTTACCGGTGCTGCCGATGTATCCCACGACGTAACCCTCAGCCACTTTTTGGCCAACCGAAATGTCGCCATATCCGTCGAGATGTGCGTAATAGAACTCGTCCCCATTGTTAGCCCGAAGCCAGATCGACTTTCCTCCAAGTGAACTGGTGGATATGCGCTTGATTCTGCCTTCGAAGATGGCGGCCAGGGGTGTTCCGCGGGCGGCGATCATGTCCACACCCTCATGAGACCGACCGCCTGAACGTGGTGCACCCCAAGTATCCGAAAATGAGACGGCCCCGGCAACAGGACAGGCGCCGTTGCCCGAAGGTGGGGACGTGGTCGTCGTCGTCGCACCAGCGTCACCCGAGGTGGTGGCTGTGGTAGCGACCGCGTCACCAGATGTCGTAGTCGTTGTTTCCGAGGCGGTCGAGCCTGAACCGGTGGTCGCCGGCGTTGCTGACGTCGTCGAAGTTGCTGCACGGGCAGCTTCCTCGGCTCTACGTCGAGCCTCTTCCTCTTCGCGCCGCCTCTGTTCCTCCCTTTCCTGACGTTGCTGTTCGACCAACTGGTCATAAACCGCCTGCGCCGCCGAGAGGTCTTGTTGGAGTTGGATAACAATGCTCTCCAGCTCAGCCGTGACGATGACTTGCTCGGCGGAAGCCTCGTCGAGCCGCTCCGTTTGCCGGTCGAGCTCCCGCCTGAAAACTTTGAGCTGGTTGACAATGTCTTCGTCAACCCCGCTGACTTCGCGGAGATACTCCAAGCCCGCCTCGTAATCGTCGTCGCTAGCGTTGAACAGAACCGCCAAGGAAGCGACAGATGTCGATCCCATGTACAACTCGACAGCCAGGATGGCGAGACGCTGCTCGGTTTCAGCCAGTTGAATTTGAGCGAATTCGATTGACGATTTCAAGGAAGCGATCTCGTGGTCCAATTCGAGCTGGCGTGCCCATGCGTCCTGGACTTCGTCGCCCAACTCTTGAGATTCCGCCACCATCCGGTTGACTGCCTCGCGTGCTCGGTCGATGTCGTCGTCAGTGACTTGAGCGATGGCCGGTGCGGCTACAGCAACGACGAGAAGCGCTGCGAGGATTCTGGCTGTCCGGTTCATGGAGAGTGGGGAGCGACGACTTTGTCGCCCTCAAAGATTATCCGCCCTTCATCGCTGAGCAACGTGAGGTGAGCTGCAACGGAGCGAGCGGCCAATGCATGGAGCGCACTATCGACATCTGAGTAGACCAGCTCAACGATGTCCGACACTGTGTTTCGCCCATCGGTTATCGCCTGATAGATCTGCTCATGGCGTTGAAGACGGTGTGCCACATACCAGTCGATGACCGCGTCGGGCCGATCCATTTCGTCTCCGTGGCCGGGATGCAATCGGTCCAAACCTGTATCTCGCAACTTCTCCAAAGACCGCAGGTATGAGCCCATGTCATCGACCATCACCGATGAACCACCCATGATGTGATCCCCCGTGAAGAGCGCGTTCCCTGCTCGAAAGCAGAGGTGGTCGTCGGCATGACCTGGCGTGTGTATAACGGTCAAAGGCAAGGTCCCAATCTCTAGTGTCGCTCCGTCCAAGAGTCTCTCGTCTGGATCGAAGTGGGGTCCAGGGGCATGACCGATCGCAGGTACTCCCAGATCATTTGCCAACGGGTTGGCGAGGGGCGCGTGGTCAACGTGGGTATGAGTCACAAGGATCGCCTCCACCATCCTGTCGCCAATCCGATCGACGATCGCCCGCCCATGTTTGGTGTCGACCGGGCCGGGATCAATGACGACGACCGCTCCGGCACCATCATCAACAATCCAGGTGTTCGTACCCGCCCCTGTGAACACTCCAGGATTGTTGGCGAGCACACGCTCGATCTTCATGTCAGCTCGGTCGGTATGTGGATCGGAATTATCGAACCGTCATTCAGAAGGCGCGGCTCGAGAAGTGTCCGACCGTCAGCCCCATTGGCTGAATCGATAGCGTCTTCGACTGAGTTGCGACGTCGAAGCCAACTGAGATGGGAAAGAGTGGGGGTGATCATCATCCACTCACCATTGTCGTGGCGTTGCAACGCCTCGGTTGGTGTGACCCATGCGTGATCGACCAACTCGTTCTCATCGAGCTGCACATCCGGTGTCGTCGTGGTCGCCAAAAGGTAAAAAAATGTATCAAACCGCCGTGGCGCCGTTTCGGGGGTTACCCATCGCGATACCAGCACCAACGAGTCACCCGCAAGGGTTCGACCTGACTCCATGATCGCTCGAAAGAGTCGCTCATCTCGCTCGTGGGGTGCGGAAACCACACCATCGCCAGTCGCCGCAAAACCAGTTTCCTCCGCAAGCTCGCGTAGGGCCGCGCTACGGAACGCGTGATCATCGTTCTCACCACTGACCACACTTCGGGCTAGGGCAGACCGGTCTATCGCGTCAACCTTCCCACCGGGAAAGACGATAAGACCTCCAAAGAATCCACGCTCGGGCCGCTCCACCATCAGAACCTCGGGGCCATCTGTTCCTGGCCGCAGCACGATGACACTTGCCGCATGTTCGGGAATTACGGGAGAGCCACCCACTCCCGCATCCTATGAACCGGTCGGGCGAGACCTGGCACACTTGTGTGGTGACGAGCGCCAACCCATATCGCGATCTGCCCCGCGTGGACGACCTTGTCGAGGAGTTCTCCGGTGCCCTACCCGGGCCCCTCCTGCTTGATGTGGTTCGCATCGCCTTGGAGTCCGCCAGGAAAGAGATTGGCGAAGGACAGGATCCCGACGTTCACGACGAGGTGGCACGCATGACCCGCCAACTCGCACGGCGGGCCGGTGTTCCTGTGATCAACGCCACTGGCGTGCTCTTGCACACCAACCTCGGTCGGGCGCGTTGGTCCAAACGAGCTGTCGCCGCCGCAGGGGTGGCCGCGAGCAACGCGACCAACGTCGAGTTGGACATGGAAACCGGCAAGAGGAGCCGAAGGGGCCGCTATGTCGCCGAGCTTCTCGGCGGACTCACTGGTGCCGAAGACGCCCTGGCCGTAAACAACAATGCAGCAGCACTGGTTCTTGCACTAGCCGCCACATCGTCGGGGAGAGCTGTTCCGGTGGCTCGCGGTGAGTTGATCGAGATCGGCGGGTCCTATCGCTTGCCGGATGTCATGGCGATCAGCGGGTGCACTCTTGTTGAAGTTGGAACAACCAATAGATCACGCATCGGTGATTTCGAAACTGCTGCTCAGATCCACCGAATCGGCGCTGTTCTAAAGATACACCCGTCGAATTACCGGATAGATGGGTTCACCGAACAGGCTTCGGTTGCCGAACTGGCTGAATTGGCCCACAGAAACAACGTTCCGCTCATCTACGACATCGGGTCCGGACTGCTCGATGCCGACACTCCCTGGTTAGGGGGCACTCCTCCCGAATGGTCCCGGGATGAGCCGGCCGCACGCCAGGCAATTGAAGCCGGCGCGGACCTCGTGACTTTCAGCGGTGACAAACTCCTCGGGGGACCCCAAGCAGGCATCATTGTGGGCAAGAAAGATGCGGTGGCCGCATTGCGCAGCCACTCTCTGACGAGAGCACTCCGTGTTGATGCCGTCACACTCGCTGCTCTCAACGAAACCCTCACCTCCTACGCCGACCATGACGTGAGTGGAATTCCATTCTGGGCGCAGGTGACTATCCCACCCGAAGCCGTTGGTGCCCGTGCGGCAGCGGTCGCCGAATCGCTCGACGCAGTTGTCAAAAGTGGTCTGTCCAGAATCGGAGCGGGAAGCGTCCCCGGTGCGGGTCTTCCAACATCGCTTGTTGTCCTGGAGGGCCGAGACGATCTATTTGAGTGTTTGCTGGCAGCCGACACCCCGGTTCTGTCTCGACGCGAAGACGGGAATCTTGTGATGGACCTTCGCACCGTTGATTTCGAAGACGATCGGATTCTGATTGACATCGTCATGAAATGCCGCTGATCGGCACTGCTGGTCACGTCGACCACGGCAAATCCAGTCTGATCCAGCGGCTTACGGGGCGTGACCCCGACCGGTGGGCCGAAGAGAAGAGACGAGGGCTGACTATCGACCTCGGATTCGCCTGGACGACGCTGCCCGATGGCACCGAAGTATCTTTCGTCGACGTCCCGGGCCACGAGCGGTACCTGAAAAACATGCTCGCAGGCATCGAGGCCATCGACGTCGCGCTTTTCGTTGTCGCTGCAGACGAGGGTTGGATGCCGCAGTCAGAAGAGCATCTCGCGGTGCTTGATCTGCTCGGTGTCGACACCGGAGTAATCGCACTGACCAAGATAGACATCGTCGATACCGACCTACTCGAATTAGCTCAGATCGAGACCAGCGAGAAATTGGAAGGCACTTCGTTGGAGGCGGCATCGATCATGCCGGTCTCGGCCACCACCGGAGCGGGAGTCGACCAACTTATCGATGAAGTGCAACGACTCCTAACGAACGTGGCTCCGCGTGATATTGACCGTCCACGACTTTGGGTCGATCGCTCATTCTCGGCTACGGGGTCAGGGACGGTGGTTACCGGAACCCTCCTCGATGGCGCTCTCACTGTCGACCAAAAGATACAGGTGTACCCAGGGGATACGTCAGCCAGGATTCGCGGCATACAGAGTCACGAAACGAGCCAAAACCGGATCGACCCTGGACGAAGGGTGGCTCTCAACCTGGCTGGTGTGGACCGGGATGACGTTCAGAGAGGGGAAATGATTGGTCTCGATGGCCAGTGGGAAACCACGAATCGATTCCTCGCATCCCTCACACCTGCAAGATACGTCGAGGTGCTCAACCGTCGCGGTGCATATCAACTCCACATTGGGAGTGGTGCCCACCCCATGGAAATCACAGGTCTAGAGGCTGACATGGCAGTCATCCACAGCAGCGACTCCATTGCGGTCACATGGGGCGACCGATTCATCATCCGAGACACCGGCCGCCAGTTGGTGGTAGCCGGCGGACGAGTGCTCGATCCATCGCCCGGGGCCACCGGGGCCGCGCTGAAATCTGCAAATGATCTTTCGATTTGCTCCGACCCTGACGAAATCGCCGACGCCCTGCTCTTCTTGCGGCGTTGGGAGGCTGTGGACCGGCTCGCCGCCCACACCCAGGGGGGATCTGCCCGCTCGGGAAGGGTTATTGGTGACACCGTCTTCAGTGAAGACGAGATCGACCGGTTGACCGAAACCTCCCGGTTGCTGGTGAAGACCGAACATGACCAATACCCTCTGCGACCTGGGCTGCCGTTGGCCACTCTTGCCAACACTCTCGGCGTCGCGGTATCAATCGCTGAGGCGATCGTAGATGCAGATGCGAACCTCAATCGCCGCGGTCCCGACGTAGCGGTGGTCGGGCGAGAGGTCGGCCTCGACCTTGAATCTGAGGCCGCCTGGTCGGAGACAAAGAAAGTGCTCAGCGCGGGCTTGAGTGTTCCTTCGGTTGGTGATCTCGGCCTCGACTCGGAGGTTCTCCATCTCAAGATTCGCACCGGCGAGTTGATCAGCGTCAGTGACGACTTTGTCTTCTTGCCATCCCAGATCGATCAACTCAAGGAGACACTGAGTGCCATGGACGGTGATTTCACCGTGGCCGACTTTCGCGACGCAACTGAATTGTCTCGAAAGTACGTAGTCCCGATCCTGGAGTGGGCTGACAAAGAAGGGCTCACCGTTCGCCGGGGGGACACCCGCCGAGGTCGATGAGCCCCTTCTGGTTTGGATAGCTATGTGGTGTCAGCCGACCAACGAAACATTCCGTCGTTCGACTTCGGTGAGCCCTCCCCAGATTCCAAAGGGCTCCCTGATGGCGACGGCGTGTGAGGAGCATGGATCCTGTACTGGACACACTCCACAAATTGCCTTTGCCTTCATCTCGCGGCGCTCTCTCTCATCCTTCCTTTCGAAACTCGAAGGGGGGAAAAAGAGAAAGGCGTGATTTCCACGACACAGCGCATTCAGCTGCCAATCGTCCGAAAAGGACAAACGCTCCTCCCGCTTGTAGCGACAACCGAAACGAAGCTACAGAACCGACGGGTTCGCATCAAGAAAAAACCTGACAAATCTCGACCTATGTTTCGCGCTCTGCCTCCGGACGGTCTACTTCGAGAAAGAGACCATCCACTCCTGTGACCACTATCTGAGACCCGGATTCCAAATCAGCCTCACGATGAGCTGTCGCTCGCCATCGGGCACCGTCGACCTCCACCAAACCATCCGGATCCAAGTCGACTAGCGCAATTCCGACGTGTCCGACCAGTGACTCGCGGCCGATCGTCTGAGTCGATAGACGAGCCCGCTGGACCGTTGGCATCGCCAGGAGAAAGAAAAACAGGACGGCGACAACGCTGGGCAAAACGAGGTACCACCTTGGGTCGATCTGGCCACCACCGTCGACGTAAAACATCCCGGCAAACTGGAGGAGAACAGCACCACCGACTGTCATCACGAGGACACCACCCTTCTGATACGCAGCGGTGAGAACACCCCAGCCGGCGACCGCCATTGCCAGCGCCCACCATCGAATTGGAAGGTTGACGATCCCCCACCCGGCCAGGATCAATGAGATGGCGGCAACACCGGCAGCAACCCCCGGGCCGAGTGCAAAAAACTCGAATGTGACGATGCTCAACCCGATTACAAGGAAGAAGAAAGCGGCTTCGGGGGTGACCGCCAACCGAAAGAACCGTGTGGCGAACCCGGGTTTCTTGAAGGTGACAGTCTTCAGCGTGACACCGCCTTGGAAGTCCTTGATTGTGGAAACCGTGACCGGGCCGGCTGTGGTGACGAAGGTTCGACCATCGAGATCTTGAAGGTATTGACGAAGTGTGGGCTGGGCCTCGAGAGTGACCGCAGGTTCGGCTAGTAGTTCGCGAGTCTCACCGAGGACGACCGGATTGATGATTCCGATCGTTGAGCCGGGAGCAATCGCCGAGTGATCGGCGGAGGTTGCAATGACGAAGGCTCCTCCGTACGCAGCTGCGGGGGCAGGCCCAATCCAAGCTGCAACTGGCAGCGAGGGATCCCGTACGAGAGCGATCAACCTGTCGTAGGAAGGACCGTCCAACACTGCCTTTGAGTTGATCTGAAGAACCACCAACTCCTGACCTGAAGCTGCGGCATCTTCGATCGAGTCGGTCATGAACTCCAACGCCGACACATCCAGCGGGCCACTGACATCGACGACATCAATACCGTCACCTTCATCCTGGGCGAGCGCGACCAATGGCAAAGCAAGGACGATGAGTACCAGACCGAAACGCCGCACGGCCGGTGAGGTTAGGAGAGGTTGTGTGATACCCCATTCGCGGATCCCGAACACACCTCTGTGAAAGTGCCTCGTGGGTTCAGCGCGGGCAAACACTCCCGAAACGGTTGGAATTCGCCCACCACTATCGTCCCGACACATGTCAAGGGTGCTGTTAGTCGCCGATGCCTCGTGGGTGGTCAACGAGGTGCGCTCATCGTTGACGCTAGGAACATGGGAAATCGACGAGGTGAGTGATCCTCGCCAGGCAAGCCACCTCGCCAAGGAACATCAAACGGCCGCTGTGATCGTCGACATGCAGGTTGGCAGCATGGGCGGCATGGCAGTTGTTCGAGATATACGACAGTCATTCGACGAAGCAGAGAGACCCCGAACGGTCCTTCTGCTCGACCGCTCGGCAGACGAGTTCATTGCAAGAAGGGCGGGGGCCGACGCCTGTGTGATAAAACCGATCACTGCGTCTGAACTGCGCGACGCCCTCGGTCCGGGAACCCGATCGCTCGATCAGTCACTCAGCGCCCGCCTACCAAAAGCGCCACCGTCTGCGGCTAGTGAAGAGGAATAGCGGGGGCTTTCAACCAGTCGGAATCCTCGACACGTGCGCGAAATCTCGACGGGAAACGTAGCGGATCTCGTGTACACCAGTTGGGCGATGTCGTTCATCAGGATGGTGTCTCTCGGAAGAGTTCGGCGGATGGCTTCGAGCGCCACGAGCGAGTTCAGTTGTGGCCGCGGGTTAGGCGGACTCCAGGTGCTTCTCCTGGCGTGCCGCCGGTCGATCAGGGCGGTTCTCTCCGCTCCGTTCCTCGATCGCGTCGGCGATGTAGTCAGCGTCTCGTCCCACGCCGTGAATCTGCTCGGATGACACTGAGTGGAGGAACTTGAGGCCGACGAAGTAGAGCCCGGGTGTCTCTTCCATTTCGTCGCCCCGCTCGGCACCAAAGAAGAGCTGATCAGCACGCTCAAGCAAGTCCAAGCTGACGCTTACGACATGCAGCGGTTCGCCGGCGAGGTCAAACAAGAGTTCATCGACGGCACCAACGTCACCCAAGACCAGGTGTACATCAGAGCCCTCGCGGTCGACTTCTTCACAAACCACATCAACATGGTCGCAGCATGGGCAGACCGCACCATCGCCGAAGTCGAGACGTGGGACGATCTCACGCCCACCAAAGAGAAGAACGAGAAAGGGCTCGAGAAGATCCGTCAGCTCCCGGTCGACACTCCCAGCGAGCCACTCACCGAGATCACCAGACCCCCCAAAAGCCAAACACGGAAGTCGATTGCTCCATAACCAGCAATCTCGGACACTCCTGTG
>CAXMOW010000025.1:0-23654 GCA_964195235.1 uncultured Acidimicrobiia bacterium
GTGGCCATGGCTTACGGGATGGGGAACATCATGGCCCCATCCACAGATGCGGTCATGGGCGCGGTCCCGGTGGCGAAGGCAGGTGTTGCTTCGGCCACCAACGACGTGACCCGCCAGGTAGCCGGAGCGATTGGTGTCGCCGTCATCGGGTCGGTGTTCAACTCGGCTTACCAGACCAACATGGAACCCGCTGTTGCCCAACTGCCTCCGGAAGCAGCGGAGGCCGCTAGCAACTCAATCGGCGCGGCCCTCCAGATTGCCGCGCAACTTCCGGGTCAGGCTGGGGAAGCGCTAGTCGTAGCAGCCCGTCAGGGATTCGTTGACGCCATGGGTGTTGCCACTTGGATACCGATGGTTGTTGCCTTCGTGGCGGCCTTTGTGATCCTGCGGTTCCTGCCGCCCGAACATCTCCCTCCTGCCGAGGAACCAGGAGCCACGGGCAGGCTTTCACCGGTTGTTCAGGAGCCTGCATGAGAGATTGGAACAAAAAGACGATCTCAGAATTCAGGGAGAACGAGGGCAAGGTTGGAGGGATGTTCGAGGGAGCTCCCCTTCTGCTCCTTCATCACAAAGGTGCCAGAACCGGGACCGACCGCGTCAGTCCGATGATGTATCAGTCGGTTGATGGGGGCTACGCGGTGTTCGCATCCAAGGCGGGCGCCGATACCAACCCGGATTGGCTCCACAATTTGAAGGCAAATCCCGAAACGAGGGTTGAAGTAGACACCGAGTTCGTTCGGGTAAGAGCCAGAGTGGTGGATGGTCCCGAATACGACCGGATCTGGAGTACTCAGAAAATGCGGTATCCCACGTTTGCCGAATATGAGCGGAAGACGTCACGAGATCACATCCCGGTGGTTGTACTCGAGATCGTCTGAGTCGGCAGTAGTCGCTTGGCTTCCATCTGAGTGAGAATGGCGGCATGAAGCCCTCAGCTGTATTTGTGGCGACAGCCGTTCTTCTCGGTGGATGCGCTACCGCGACGACTAGCGACGCGCCGAGTCTTGCACCAACACCGGCACAACAAGAAGGCCCGTTCTATCCAGTCGAGAAGCCAGAGGACACCGACAACAATCTCGTAGTCGTCGAAGGTCTTTCGGATTCTGCAGCCGGACAGGTTCTGCTTCTCAGCGGGAGTCTGTTGACTGCCAACGGTGAACCAGTGTCCGGAGCCACCATTGAGATCTGGCAAGTCGATCAGAACGGGATCTACCTACACCCGGGGGATCCAGGCATCGATAGCCGAGATCCCAACTTCCAGGGTTATGGCGAATCAGTCACCGACGAAGACGGTGGCTGGAGCTTTCGCACTATCAACCCCGGGTACTACGAGCCTCGACCCCGTCACATACACCTCAGAGTGGTGACAAGCGGGGAGGTCGTTCTCACCAGTCAGATCTATTTCTCCGACGATCCCGACGCCAGTAGCGAGGAACCCCTTCTGGTCGCCGAGGTCGTATCCGAGTCCGATGGGTATGGATCCTCAGTGTTGAAAGCGACTCATGGCTTGGTGTTGGATCGATGAGGTTGGCGATTCGAGGTGCGATTGTCCTTCTGCTGGTGTCGGCATGTAGTTCGGAGACGGATGGTCCGACCTCGACTTTCGGTGAGTCGCCAACCAGTTTGAGTCCTGACGTGACATCTTCGGTGGCCACCACCGCCGACTCGGCCTCTGTTTCCACGGTGCTGCCAGGTTCAACGGCTTCACTTGTGGTTGAGGCATTCCCCGTACCTGTCGGATCTCACCCTCATGATGTGGCCCCGGCGTTAGATGGTGGAATTTGGTACACAGCTCAGGGCTCGGGCGAACTTGGCTGGCTCAACCCAAACACAGGCGAAACCAGACACATACGCCTCGGATCGGGTTCTCGCCCCCATGGCGTGATCGTCGATGATGAGGGCACACCTTGGGTCACCGATGGAGGCCTCAATGCGATTGTCAGTGTTGACCCCGGAAGCGATGTCGTAACGATCTTTCCACTTCCGGACGACACTTTTGGAGCAAATCTCAACACTGCGTCCTTCGACCTGGATGGGACGCTGTGGTTCACGGGTCAGACCGGCATTTACGGATCCCTCGATGTCGAAACAGGCGAGACCGAGATCTTCGAATCTCCAAAAGGGCGAGGGCCCTACGGAATCGCCACAACACCGGCGGGTTCAGTCTTCTATGCCTCGTTGGCCGGCTCGTATCTTGGAGCAATCGGCCCCGATGGTTCGGTCACCGTGATCGAGCCTCCTACGCCAAACCAAGGAGCACGTCGCGTTTGGTCCGACTCTTCCGGTGCCATCTGGGTGAGTGAGTGGAACAGTGGCCAACTCAGCCGCTATGTCCCGGCGACCGGGGAGTGGTCGAGTTGGGTGCTCCCGGGATCCGATCCGGCGGCATATGCGGTCTATGTAGATGAGCTGGACATCATCTGGATCAGTGATTTCGGGTCCAACTCCCTAGTTCGCTTCGACCCCGCCACCGAGGAGTTCAGTGTCTACCCGTTACCTCACAATCCGGGGGATGTGCGCCAAATCCTCGGTCGGCCGGGTGAGATCTGGGGTGCGGAATCGGCGGCCGACCATCTTGTTTTGATCCGAACGAGGTAAGTCACTGCAAGCCCACTTGGTGGGGGAGCGAGCTGCGATCAATTCTCAATGGTGTTGACTAAGTCATTCCCGCGTTGCCTGTCAACCAGGTCATTATTTCCTGGTGAACATCGGGGTCGTGGAGTAAAGCGCGGTGGTTGCGTCCTCCCATTACTCGCACGTTGTCTGCTGTCACCGTTCGAGTCCTGCCCTTTCCAGTGGCGCTGGCCACCGGAATGATGAGGTCGCCAAGCATTTTCCCGATGATGTTGTCAGGTTCACTTGTGACCGCACCAGCAACGAAGTGGTACTGGACCGCTCGGCTCGGATCGGTGATGGCGTCATCGGTTCCGAAACGAAGGTCTTTGATACCGGCGCTTCTCTGTCCGAGAAACTGACCGATCGGACGACCTTCGGGTGTTTGATCGGGGGCCGTCGCCGCCAGGTGCACGGCTTTCTCCAGCGGGGCCCCCAAGTGGGGTGCGCCGAGGGTCACGACGTGTACAACTTTGTTGGCCCACTGTTGACTGGAGTCGGCGGTGAGGGTGGCGTTTAGTGCTATCAAGCCACCCATCGAGTGACCGACTAGGGAGATCTCGTCTACCTGAACCGGCCAGACATTGACGATTTTCTCCAACAAGACAGACAGTGCAAAACCGTTGGCGGCAACCTCCAGTCCGGAGTTGTACCGAACCAGAAGCGGAGTGAGAGAGTGGTCGGCGAGGGCATCGGCGAGGTTGTGTTCTGAATTGTCTTCCAACTCTTTTCCCCTCCAAGCGTGTTCGGTGTCGCCAAGTCCGTGCAGGAGCAGGACGAGTCTTGAGGTTGCGGCGGGAAAGGCTTTCGTGAGCGCTGGTGCGTTTGGTTCGATTGGGTCGCCGGTGGCAGTTCGAAGGCTCATCTCAATGCTGAGGTTGCTCTCTTGTCGGTCGAGCTCATCTCCCCAGAGCCCGTTGAAGAAAGCCTGAACCTCGCTTCCGCGTCGGGACTGCCAGAGAGGTCGAAGAGCATTGGATCCAGCCTTCGTCGACGCCCAGAAACTGATGGCTCGTCCGACACCCAATCCGGTCAAACGAATCGACTGATAGATGGGCGTGGTGACGGCACGAGAGGTTTTTCGTGCGGATTCGCGCCATGGCCCGGCCAAAGTGGACCAGCGGTCGGTGAGCGCGTGATGCACATCCTCGACGGGCGTGGTCAATCGATCGGTAGCCAGAACAATCAGATCGCCGAGCCCTTCCCAGTCTTTGTGGCTGGAAGGTTTCATCCGCAGAGGGTATCGGTCCGCCAGCCGGTACCTCAGGCTGCTCGAGGCTCAGAGCCGGCCCACTCGCTCAACTATGAGATCGAAGAACCCGTCCGCATCGATGTCGTTGATTACGAGTGCGTTCGGTTTGTTGTCCGTGACTCCCCACCAATCGACCACGGTCATTCCTTGGGTTGCGCCGGGTGATGTCTCGATCCCTACATGTACTTCTTTGCCTCTGAACAGCTCCGGCGCCAAGAGATATGCGATAACGGTGGGGTCGTGAAGCGGTCCACCGGGCAATCCGTATTTTTCTTTGTCCCAGCGGTCGTAAAACTGGAGCATCCCCGCTACGGCGGTACCGGCCGGAGTGCCCAAATCTTCGAACCGCTTCAGCCTCTCCGGGGTCGTGAGCGCCTTGTGAGTCATGTCCAGCGGCATCATCACGATCGGGATACGGCTGGTGAAGGCCAGGTGAGCAGCATGGGGGTCGACAAAGATGTTGAACTCTGCGGCCGGCGTGGTGTTGCCGCCCTCGAAGAATCCACCGCCCATGGTCACCAGTTGTTCGATTCTGTCGGCGACTCGCGGTTCGCGGACGAGGGCGAGCCCAACATTGGTCAAGGGACCCAGCGCGCAGAGAGTTACACCATCGGTCGACATGACGATTTCGACAATCTTGTCGACGGCATGGCCAACAGCCTCGGCGGTGGTGGCGGCAGGAATGTCGGCTCCGTCCAGGCCGGTCGGACCATGGACGTACTCTGCGGTGATTAGGTCGTTGACCATCGGTCGGATCGAACCGCGGTAGACCGGGACGTCGGTGCGATTGGCCAACTCGACTAGAGCCAGGGAGTTGGCGACCGTCAGATCGAGGGGAACATTGCCGGCCACAGCCGTGATAGCAAGTACGTCGAGCTCGTCGGGTGAGGCGAGGGCCACAAGAAGGGCGACGGCGTCATCCTGGCCGGGGTCCGCGTCGATGATGATCGGTCGTGCCATTTCAGGACGATAATCGCGCTTCGAGAAGCGCCTCCACTTCCTCGGCGGTTGGCATCGACGCTTGTGCTCCTTGACGGGTTGTCGCGATCGCGCCGGCAGCGACCGCCCAACGTGTTGACTCCGTAAGGCTTTGTCCGAGGCTCAGCGCATGAGCCAATGCGCCGCAGAAGGCGTCCCCCGCACCGGTGGGGTCTAGGGCCTGAACCATGTGCGCAGCGACGAACGTCGGTGTTTCATTCTCGACGACCAACGCTCCTTCTGAGCCGAGTGTCACCACCACAGCTCTTGCGGTGGGGAGACGGGAGACTGCCTCCAACGTCTCGTCAGGATTCGTTGGTTCCGGGACGCCGGCGAGCGAGGCCAGCTCGATGCGGTTTGGGATCAGCACATCAACTCGTTCCAGAAGGTCGGCGGCGAGATGTTGTGCCGGCGCTGGGTTGAGACAGACGATTCCTTCGCAAGCCTCCATCGCGCTGGCAATGGCCATAATTGGGACCTCGAGTTGGGCGAGGAGAACCTTGGCGGTTGCGATGGACTCTCGGTGAGCCGCGATGTATTTTGGAGTGAGATTCGAATTGGCCCCGGGACTGACCACGATGGTGTTCTCGGCCTGATCGTCCACCGTGATCACGGCAAGCCCGGTCGGTCGGTCATTTTCGACGCCAAGTCCTGACGTGTCGATCCCCTCCCGGTTGAGCCCATCGACCAACGATGCACCGTGTTCGTCGTTGCCGACAAGGCCGAACATCGCCACTCCGGCACCGAGACGGGCGGCCGCCACCGCCTGGTTGGCTCCTTTTCCCCCATTGTCCGAGAAGTGGTGTGTGCCCAGAACTGTCTCACCAGGCTCTGGGAGGCGAGGGGCGACAATGGTCAGGTCGAAATTGAGAGATCCGACGACTGCGATATCGATGTCCACCGAGCCCGACGTTAGGGATTGATGCACTTGGGAACCGGTTACGGGTCTTCCAGTGCCGAACCGTAGGCTTCTGTGATGCTGCTTGAAGTAGGACGAGAAACGCAATGAAATCCCAAAGCGCCGACGCACTGATCCTCTTTGGCGCCAGCGGAGACCTGGCGCGGAAGCGTCTATTCCCGGCCCTATTCGAGCTCGAGGCAGCCGGCGAGCTGAATATCCCGGTCGTCGGTGTGGGTAGGACCGAAGGAGGTGACTCCTCCCTGCGGGGATGGGTTTCCGACGCATTGGCCAACGTCTCGGATGACATCGATCATGAGCTACTCGACAGACTTCTCGGGCGACTCAGCTATGTGTCTGGTGACTATCGCGACGGCCGAACATTTGACGAGATCAAACGAAGGGTGGGAGATCGGCGATGCACAGTTGGCTATTTGGCCATACCCCCCGCTCTGTTCGATGATGTTGTCAAGGGTCTCGGGGGAGTCGGTTTCAATCAAGAGGGCCGTGTGGTGGTGGAGAAACCCTTTGGTCGTGATCTCAACAGCGCAGCTGAGCTAAACGAGATCATCCATCGTCACTATCCCGAGGACCGGGTCTATCGGATCGACCATTTCCTCGGCAAGGAGGCGTTGCAAAACCTGATGGTCTACCGCTTCTCCAACACCATTCTCGAGCCGATCTGGAACCGTCATTACATCAGTGGAGTCCAGATCACGATGGCGGAGTCCTTCGGTGTGGAGGGTCGCGGCAGCTTCTACGACTCGGTGGGTGCGCTTCGGGACGTCGTGCACGCGCGATATGAGCCATGCGGACGGTAACAACGCGGTAACAGGCTCTAGGACGCGTGTCGCCTCAACGGCTCACGCTGGACGCACGGAGAGGTAATCCGCGTGTCGAGTGGGCAGGCGACGGGCGCCGCGCGCATATGGGGGAAGTCCGATGTGTTGGTAGCGGGCAGTGGCGCAAAAAAAACTTCCATCGCGTTCGATGTCGTTGGTATGTGTTACGGGTATCTGTCATATAGCTCTAGCCTCCAATTACCTGTAACGACCCTGCCCCCGGCTTTTCCCAAGGGGATTCGGCAGGAAGGTATCCCCCTCCCTATATTCTTTACCTGTCACTCTGGTCACTGTTGTCACTCTTGGCGATGGAGCCACCAGTTTCCGATCGTCCCGACGCGTTACGTGACGAAAGGGTCAAGGTGCTCAGTGCGACCAGAGCTCTCGAACCGGGTGACGTGGTCAGAGGTCAATACGACGGGTACCTCGGCGAGTCGGGTGTCGCACAGGACTCGAATACCGAGACTTACTTCGCTGCTCGTTTTGAGATCGACTCGTGGCGATGGGCCGGTGTGCCTTGGATCATCCGGGCCGGAAAAGGCTTGGCCTCGACTGTCACCGAGGCCGTGGTCGAATTCAATCGTCCGCCCCGTCTGCTCTTTGCTGAGGCTTCCACGGTCCCGGGCCCCAACCGTCTCGCATTCATGAGCAAACCTGACGATCGGATCACCATGTCGATGCAGGCGAAACGACCGGGCTCAGAGATGGTTAGTGGCCCCGTCCACCTTGCTCTCGATCATGTTGCGAGCCAGGGAGATGGCCAGGACGCCTATCACCGTCTCCTCGGTGACGCACTGCGTGGTGACCAGTCGCTGTTCGCTCGAGAGGATGGGGTGATGGAGGCCTGGCGGATTGTCCAGCCAGTCTTGGAGAACAGTCAGTCAGTATCGATCTACGAGCGGGGTAGCTGGGGTCCCGAAGGTGCCGACGAGCTGCTCGGTGGTGATTGGGAATGGATAACAACGGGGCAGAAGTGATGCCGTCCCCCGAAGTCACCCTTGTTCGCCACGGTCAGACCGAGTGGAGCAAGACGGGCCGTCATACCGGGCGAACCGACGTCCCGTTGACAGATCTTGGGCGCCAACAAGCGGTGGCGCTCGGGAAGATGATTGAGGATGCGAAATTCGACCGTGTGTTATCGAGCCCACTTAGTCGCGCCTGGGAGACAATGGAGTTGGCGGGGCTGGCCAACTCAGACGTCGCTTCTGACGACCTTGTCGAGTGGGACTACGGGGATTATGAAGGCCGTCCGACGGCTGAGATTCGAGTGGATCTTCCCGGTTGGACGGTGTGGACACATCCCATTGTCGGTGGAGAGTCGATCGAAGATGTGTCGGCCCGAGCCGATCGGGTTATCGACTCAGTTCTCGAATCAGAAGGCTCAATCGTCATGTTTGCCCATGGTCACATCCTCCGGATTCTGGCTGCCCGGTGGATGGGCCTGGCACCGGACGCAGGAAGGGCGCTCTCTTTGGACACGGCCACCAGGTCGACGTTGGGTTGGGAACGCGAGAATCGTGTCATTCGCACGTGGAACGTCATGTGCTCTATCCACTCTGGAGATCCCTCGGTGTGACTGTGACCCAATTCCGCACACCTGATGGAGTTGTCGTTCCGGCGATCACTGCTGACCAGATGCGTCAGGTCGACAGGGTCGCCATCGAGGAGACCGGCCCCAACCTCTATCAGATGATGGAGAACGCCGGGCGAAGTCTTGCTGCTAGGGCGATCGAGATGCTCGGCAAAGATCTGTCCAGCGCTTCTGTTGTTGTTCTGTCCGGAACTGGAGGCAACGGTGGCGGTGGTATCTGTGCGGCGAGACATCTGGCCAATCGTGACGTCGACATCACACTGGTGACTAGCGACGAGTCGCGCTTGGGCGGAGTGACAGCAGATCAACTGTCTACCTATCGGTCTGGCGATGGTCGGGTCATCGGCGTCGACCTACTTGGCGGTGTTGAGCCGTCCCTGGTGGTCGATGCCATCATTGGGTACAGCCTCACCGGGCCACCCCGAGGGGCGCCACTGGCGATGATCGATTGGGCCAATTCATCTGGTGCGCCTGTGCTGGCGCTCGACGTTCCTTCCGGCGTCGACTCGACCACCGGGGAGGAACCAAGTGCGTTCATCATTGCAACCGAGACGATGACTTTGGCGCTCCCCAAGACCGGGCTGGGGGTAGATGCCGTGGGATCACTGTGGCTCGCCGATATCGGAATCCCACGCGAGACATATCGTCGCGCAGGGATCGAAGTGCCGCGCGGGATTTTTGATGGTCGATGGATCGTCTCCATTCAGCCAGCGTGAAAGGCCCGAGTAGCTAACAGGGTTTCGTGGCAGACTCCAGACCGAATGACCCCCACACTTCCGACCGGCACCGTCACCTTCCTCTTCACCGACATCGAGAGATCGACCCGGCTGGCCCAGAAGTTCGGGGCTGACTATCCGCAGTTGGTTGCAGATCACTTCTCGATCATTCGCGGTGAGGTCGACCAAGCCGACGGAGTAGAGGTAAACACCACCGGCGACGGTGTGTTTGCAGTCTTCCCCAGTGCTGTTGATGCGATGGCTGCGGCCGGTGGGATCCAGCGGCTGATGTACCTCGAGGAGTGGCCCGAAGGTGGAGAAGTCCGCGTGCGAGTTGGAGCACATACCGGCGAAGCGACGGTGGCGGACGGCGACTATGTAGGAGTAGACGTCCACAAAGCCGCCCGGATCATGGCAGCAGGTCACGGTGGTCAGACCCTGGCCAGCGAATCTACGCGTCTACTTGCAGGTGGCGGTTTCGAGTTCATGTCGCTCGGTCGCCATCTTCTACGTGGTCTCGAGACAGATGAATCGATCTTTCAGCTGATGCTCCCCGAACTGCCCTCCGACTTTCCGCCGCTGAACACCGCATCCGCGGCTCCTAACAACCTGCCCACCCGGGTCTCGTCCATCATCGGGCGGGATGATGACATCGAGGCGATTATCGGCCTGATCGATGAGCATCGTTTGATCACCATTCTGGGTCCTGGAGGCGTGGGCAAAACCAGTCTTGCGGTGACAATTGGCAGCCGGGTTGTCGACGGTTTTCCGGGTGGGGTCACCTTTGTCGACCTGTCGGCCATCTCTGAGGCAGCGTTTGTCGTTTCATCCATTGCTGATGTTCTTGGGGTGGATACCAAGACAGTGGAAGGTGTTTCTCAGCGGCTCGGCGAGGGCAGCTCCCTCCTGGTGCTCGACAACTTCGAGCAGGTAGTGGGAGCGGCGGAGGACGTCGGGCAACTCATGGACGAGAGTCGAGCAGTGCGGTTCCTGGTGACAAGTCAAGTGCCTCTGCGTCTGCCCGGCGAGCAGCGTTATGTGTTGCCGGCACTTCTTGTGAACGGATCGGCCGACTCTGCCGGCGTCAGGCTGTTTTACGAGAGGGCCCAAGCGGCAGATCCTTCATTTTCGGCTGATCCCGACGAAGTGTCGGCCCTGGTTGGCCGTCTCGAAGGTCTGCCTTTGGCGATCGAACTTGTGGCGTCTCGAGCCAACCTGTTGTCCCCGGTCGAGATGCTGGAACGACTCGAAGGAGGAAACCTGACCTACTCGGCTCCTGTTGGTGCTCCAGAGCGGCACCGGTCGCTCACCGATGCACTGGAATGGAGCTACGACCTCTTGGACGAAGTGGCCCAAACCGCGTTCCGTCGTCTTTCTGTTTTCGCCGGTGACACCGCCTTGTCTGCCGTGGAGCAGGTCACAGGGGACGAGGCAGTGCCCGACGCACTGTCAGCCATCGGTGAGCTGGTGGATCGGTCGCTGTTGGTCCGCCAAGCCGGCTCCACGAGCAAATATCGGATGCTTGACGGGATCCGCCTTTTCGGACGTCATCTCCTTGCCGAGTCAGGCGAAGCAGAGGAGATAGAGGATCGTTTCGTGGCTTACTTCATCCGCGCCTCGAGGGAGGCATACAAAGGCCTGCAGTCGGACAAAGGTGAGTGGTGGCGGTCTCATCTCGATGCTGGTTTCGCCAATCTGAGGGAAGTGTTGTCCATCCTTCATCGGAACCGGGAGGCAGCGAAGGGTTTGGAGCTGCTTGGCAACACATGGCGCTTCTATCAAAGTCGGGGTCGTCTTGTGGAGTTCGAACTCTGGCTGAGTCGTTTCTTTGAAATTCCTGATACCGATCTGAACAGCGAGGGAGGGGTCAAGGGATTGATGGGTCGCGCTGCTCTCCACTACTGGCGGGAAGAACCAGATCTTGCGATCAAGGATTACGAAGTTGCGGTGGCGAGGGCTCGCAAGCTCGAGGATCTCAACCTCACTGCTGATGCTCTATACGGCCTGGGAACGTCTCTGATCATTGATGGGCGCGGTGGCGAAGCTGCTCGGTATCTGGAAGAGGCTCGTGCAATGTATACCGAGTTGGGGGACATGGGTGGGTTGGCTGACATAGTGGCTGGTGATGCGTGGGTTACCGCAAGTGTCAGTGGTTTTGCTGGACTGGCATCTGCTTTTGAGCACAGCGGCGACTTGTACCAGCAGGCCGGGAGACAGATTCAGGCCACCCAGGCGAAGTTTGCTCAGGCGGCTGTGGCCCTCACCGAGGATCGTCTCGACGATGCCCAAGACTTGGCCCTGGCTGGGCTTGCACGTGGAGTGGATCTGAGTGACGTGTTCCTTCAGACATGGGGTCTGGAATACGCCGCGAGCATCGCGTTGGAGTACGACAACGTCGAGTTCGCTGGATTGCTTTTCGGGGCTGCCGAATCCGAGCGTGAGAGGATCGGTGGCGGGTGGGGTCCTGAGAGTGTCGGTCTTCCCAACGCCCGGACGGTCTTGGTGGAGCGGTTGGGGGAGGAGCGAACACAGGAGTTGGTCGAACCGGGTCGACAGATGGATCTCGCGGCCGCTGTCGAACTGGCGCTGGGTGATCGCGATGACGCTGCCCTTTTGACGCCTTCGATTTCAGACGACGTTGACGAGTAAATCGGGCTAGTTCAGTCTTTTCATGCCGGATACCCTCTTGTCACGCTCGTCGGCGCAGGCCTGGCAGATGGGAAGACCCTGGTAGTCCCGGGACGGCACCCAGACTTTGCCGCATAGAGCCTTGATCGGCTCCCCACCGACGTAGCCACGCATCTGTTGGTCTTTGGTGACGATGTGGGCGACATGGTCCGAATCGCCGTCACTGGTTTTCGTCTCGGGTGTGGGCAGAGTTCTTGAACCGCGGTCAGTCATCGATCTCAATGGTACGTCGTCGCGGCCAGGCCAAGGTCGGACATAGGTCTACCGTTTCGCCGCTATGGCTGGATCGATCCGGGTGATGACATCAAACCTTCTGCACGGAGGCGCTGATATTGACGACTATCGCAAAGTGTTGGATCGGATAGAGCCCGACATTGTGGTCACCCAGGAGCTCGGGCACGAATACATCGGTGTCTTAGCTGAGCGGTTCCGAAATCATTATCTACACCCTGCCGACGACTTCACCGGTCGTGGAATCGCCACTCACTTCGACGTTGAATTCGGCGACATTCCGATGCCCGCGCGCTTTGGGACCTCGGCGATTCTGGATGTGCGAGGTGAGATCTGGGATCTGGCTGGGGTCCATCTGCTCAACCCAGTCGACTTTCCATGGTGGACCTCGGTAAAGACCCGGAGCGAGCAGCTGAAGGCCATCGAAGGATGGGGCACCAAAACGAGTGAGCGGGTGGTCATCGCCGGCGACTTCAATGCCAGCCCCCGATGGCCGGCGTATCGATTCATGACTGAGAGATGGAGCGATCTCGTGGCAGACCATGCCACAGGTTCGGGGGGTCGTCCCGAGCCAACATGGGCCTGGCGGCCCGGCTGGCCACGCATGCTTCGAATCGACCATGTCTTTGGCTCAGGCGTGGTGGCTACCGATTCTTCGGTTGTCCCGATCCGGGGGTCGGATCACGCTGCAGTTTGGGCAGATGTAGTCACGGGGTAAAACGCCTGCTGTCTATCGGGAACGATCAGGCTTTTGCGAGTCGGCGCAACTCGGGGAGGAGTTCCTTGCCAACCATGTCGATTGTCTTGGAAGCGTCGGTGCTAGCGATCTGCACAGAGACGTAGTCGGCATCGACATCGGTCACGAGTGGCGCGTAAGCATCCACCAGACCCTCTATCGAGTTCACAATTGTGTACTGGCCAAGGATCTCACCACGATCCATTTCATCTGCGCGAAGCCGTAACTCCATGGGATCTACAACCTCGAGACGTCCGGGCGCGCGCAGACCTCTCATTGATCCGAGTGCCGCCCACGCCTCATCGTCGTCGCTCGCAAAGACGATCCATCGAGTTGCCATCACCGTTCCGCTTCGTGAGGCGTCTTCGGAGGCGGTGGCAAACGGCTCGATCACTCGTTCTCGCGTCACAGCGGGGTCTTTGACGCTTGTGATCACACCGTCCGCTGACGATCCGGCGAATGTGGCTGATTTCGGTCCGCCAGCTGCCATCAAGATGGGAACGGGTCTGGTGGGTGGGCTGTACAACCGAGCTTTGTCCAACGTGTAGTACTGGCCTTCGAAGTCAACCTTTTCTCCCGAGAGCAGTCTGTACATGATCTCCAACGCCTCGCCCATCCGCTCTATCCGCTCTTTGTACCCAGGGAAAGAGAATCCGAGGGGGCCCTCGTTGATGTTCTCGCCAGTTCCGACACCCAACAGAAACCGGCCTCCGCTGATTCGATCGACTGTCGCGGCAGCCTGAGCGATTAGGCCAGGGTGATAGTGGAATAGCGGACAGGTGACACTGGTCGCCAGTTCGACCGATTCTGTCTTGGCGGCAACGGCGCCAAGCCATGACCAGACAAACCCGGCGGCTGATGTGTCATCCACCCAGGGGTGGAAGTGATCGCTCCCGAGAACGACATCGAACCCGACCTCTTCGGCTTGAATCGCCTGCGAGATGAGTTGCTCTGGCTGGTAGGACTCATGGCTACACAACCAACCGAAACGTGGGGTCTTTTGATTATTTGGCATCAGACTTCCTCCTTGCGGCCGGAGTGGCCTTGGCTTCATCGCGTGGCTGCATTCATCAGCTGCAAAGAGCGGGAAGCGTAGAGGATTCTTTCCAGTGGCCTCTAGTCGTTGAAGTTCTCAGCCGTGCCCGTCATCACCAGAATGCCTGACGGTTCCGGTCCTGCTCCCTCGGTCTGGATGGTCACGTTGATGGTTCGGTACTCGTGGAGGTCAACCCCTGACCAGAGGGCGATCGGGGTCGGTTCGTCGCCTCGTCCGGTTTATCGGTTCGCGGCCGACTTTGATCCCGGCGATGTCAATGGACAGGGCGTAAGTGGCGTTTGGTATGTGATCGGTGCCGACGGTGAGCCCATCACGGGTTAGAACCGTTTCGGCTTGGTGGCCACAGCGGGTGCAGTTGTGGTCGCACAGCGACCACAACTGCACCCGCAGACCCAACTACTCGTATGAGATGGCTTCGAGAACGTCGAGTCGGGAGGCTCGCCATGCCGGAAGGATTGCGAAGACGATCCCGAGGATTGCGGTGGCGACGATCCACAACGCCAATGTGCCGTAGGGGATCACGAATGCACTGAAGCCTTGGTCGGCTAGGGCTTGAAGGATGGCCCACGAGAAGAACAGTCCGATGGCGATGCCGAGCACTGCTCCAAACACGGCGATGATCGATGCCTCGGAGCGGACCATCCTCCTGGTCTGTCGTCGGCTCAACCCAACGGCCCTGAGCAAACCGATCTCACGTGTTCTTTCGAAGACGGAGAGGGTCATGGTGTTGGTGACCCCGATCAGGGCAATGATCACCGCCAGGCCCAGCAGACCGGTGATTAGGTTCAAGAGTTGGTTGATCGATTGCTCCACGTCGCTGGTCAGCTCCTCAAACGTTTGAACCTGAGCGGTGGGGACATCCTCAGCTAAGACGCTGAGCTGGATTTGGACTTCCTCGGGTGTGTAGCCGGAAGCAGCCCGCACGAAAACCTGGCTGTCCGACTCGACCTCGTAGTTGACAATCCATTCCTCTTGGGAGAGGGCAATGACGTCAGTCCACGTGTCACCGGTGGCGGTGCCCACAACTGTGAAGCTCGTCGGTCCGGTTGATTCGAACACCAACACCATTTCGGAGCCAACGGGAAGCTCGTTGTTGTCGGCGATCGTTTGGTCGATGACTATTTCACCAGGCCCCGGGTTGAGGGTTCCTTGTGAGTCGTCGACTGGAAAGAAGTCGGAGTAGTTCGGTTCGATACCGATTATGAAAGTTTCATTTTCGTTGAAGAGGGCAACACCTGTCTGCTGGCGGGACACCTCTTCCACGCTTTCATCTTCGGCGGCTCTAGCAGCCAACTCGGGGGTGAAAGAAGCGGTCGGATCGAAGTTGTTGGTGGAGCGGATGATGACGTCGGCTTCGATGCCGCTACCGATGATTTCATCAATGGTCCCTCGAATCGAAGCTGCCATGACCGACGCGAGTGTCACCAAAGTCACCCCGATCATCAGCGCCGCTGCCGTCGCCGAGGTTCGTCGAGGGCTACGGATCGCATTCTCTTGTGCCAGCTTGCCCGGCACCCGGTACAGCTTGGAGAACGGCCAACCGATCACACGGGCCACCGGTCGGGCGATCAGGGGGCTGAGGATCGACACACCGATGAAGGTGACCGCAGCGCCGATACCCACATAGACGATCTCGGGTGGGCCTGTGTCGAGACTGACTGACAGACCGAAGAACAGCACGAGGAGGCCGAACGCAGTGACGGCCGAGCCCACGATGGCGCGTCTTGTCAGCGCCTTTCGTGGTGGAGCCACCAGGTCTTCGCGGAGGGCGGCGATCGGTGCGACCCGTGACGCCCGTCTGGCAGGGAGCAGAGCCGAAATCACGGTTACCCCGATGCCCACGACGAGGGCGAGGACCACCGTGCGTGGTTGCAAGGTTGCCGGTGCTGTTGGTAAGGCGATGCCGAACGCCTCGAGACCGATCTTGAGCAGGAGGGCGAGGCCGAACCCGGCGAAGATACCAATGATCGATGCAACAGTCCCAATAACCAGCGCCTCGATCAACACCATCCGGTTGACCTGGCGAGCGGAAGCCCCCAGGGCTCTAAGCAAGGCCAACTCCCTGGTCCGCTGTGTGACGATGATGCGGAATGTGTTGGCGATTGTGAATGTGCCCACAAAGAGGGCAATGAAGCCAAAGCTGAGAAGGAATGTATTGAAAAAGCCCAGTCCTTCTTGGATATCTGCGGCCTGCTCTTCAGCAGCCGATTGGCCGGTAATTGCGCGGGCACCCTCGGGGAGCAACGGCTCGAGTCCAGCGATCACAGCGTCGATGTCTGCTCCCGGTGTTATCTGGATGCTGGCACCCGTCAGCTGACCTTCACGCTCCAGAATCGTCTGCAGGGTTCGAAGATCGAACAAAGCCGAAGTTGCGCCTCCGAGGTTGTCGAGCTCTCCAAAACCGGCGATCCCCACGAGTGTGTAGGGGGTGGCTGGCCTGTTAGGCGCAACCACAGAGACAAGGTCACCTATTGCGAAGTCGTTGTCCTCAACTGTTCCGGCATCTATCACAACCTCATCTGAACCCAACGGATAGGCACCTTCACGGAGATTGAACCCACCGGTCTCGACATCGGTCTCCATGAAGCTGAAAGCAAACTGCGGCGGACCCTGACCGCCGGTCGGCTCGCCTTCTCCGTCGAGAATCACCACACCCAAACCCTGCAAGAACGGGACCAGTTCTTCGACACCGTCGACATCGGCCAGTTGAAGGATCTCGTCTTCCGGGAGGAAAATGCCTTCGCCAAACTGAAGCTCGGAGTCGGCTGACACAACGATGTCAACACCCTGGAAAGCGTCTTCGAAAATCCCGTCGAATGCCTTGCCGATGGTGTCGGTGTAGACGAAGGTCCCGGCGATAAATCCCACGCCAAGAACGACAGCAAGGGCTGTCAGGCCCATACGCAACTTGTGTGCCCAAAGGCTCTTGAGGGTGAGACGCAGCATGTCAGCTTTCGAGTGACTTGATCTTGTCGAGAACCCTGTCGGTGGTGGGCTCAACCATTTCGTCGACGATCTGGCCGTCTTCGAGGAAGATCACGCGATCCGAATAGCTGGCAGCGATGGGGTCGTGAGTCACCATCACGATCGTCTGACCGAAATCACGAACAGCTGACTGGAGAAGCGCGAGCAGCTCAGAGCTGGCCGTGGAGTCGAGGTTGCCGCTCGGCTCATCGGCGAAAATCATATCCGGCCGGCTCGCCAGGGCTCGTGCGGCTGCCACTCGCTGTTGCTGGCCGCCTGAGAGCTCTGCAGGTCGATGGCTGAGGCGGTCGCTGAGACTGAGATTCTCCACCACTGAGTCGAGCCATTCGCCGTCGGGGTCGCGGCCGGCGAGGTCGATCGGAAGTGTGATGTTCTCGATGGCGGTCAGAGTTGGTATGAGGTTGAAGGCTTGGAAGATGAATCCCACCCGGTCTCGACGCAGCTCCGTGAGTTCTTTATCGGTTAGGGCGCCGAGGTCTTGGTCGCCGATGAAGGTTTGTCCTGAGGTCAGATGGTCGAGCCCAGCCATGCAATGCATCAGCGTCGACTTGCCGGACCCACTAGGGCCCATGATCGCGGTGTACTGGCCCTGCTCAAACTCAACCGTCACGCGGTCGATGGCGGTGACGGCGGTGTCGCTCGACCCGTAAATCTTGGTTGCTTCTACCGCGCGCGCAGCAGTGGATGTCATCGTGGGAGGCCCTTCCGGTCGGTCGGAAGGTGTATCTGACCTGTCGGGCGACCGGTAGTCAAACTCGGTGAGGTAGCGGGTGCAGTTGTGGTCGCACAGCGACCACAACTGCACCCGCAGGAGACGACTTCAGCCGACGTCGGGTGCGCGCGCCCGGATCGTTAGAACATTGCCTTCGATCTCGAGCAGCCAAGTTTGATCACCCATCTCCCATTGGGCCTGATGGCTTGTGTCGCCGAATTCGGCGAGCGGGCGGTAATCGAGTCCCTGTTCGAAATAGGAGTCGATGCATTCTTGGGAGTACGGGTGTAAGACGAAACAGAGATGCAGGTAGAGCTGGTCGGTCGCTCCGTTGCTGAGCTGACCCGCTGCGAGCAGTCCATGAAGAGCGTCGGTTGAGGGGTCGTAGGCGCCGGCCAAACGCCCCCAATCGCCGAAGCGGTAGATAAAGCTGTCGTACTGACCGGGCTCGGTGCCGAGTGTCAAACCACGGGTGATAGCGGGTGGTTGATCGAGAGCGTTCCAACGATCGACCAGTTCGTCGAGGCCGACGCCAAGCGCCCCCGCCACGATTGGCTCAGCGGCGGGCACCGCGGCGGCATCGTTGTTGGCCGGGACAGTGGGGGAGTTGGAACTGTTTCCGATCACGCCGACCACGACGATGGCGAGGATGCCAAGCCCTGCAGCGATGGTCACCCGGATGCCGCCTTTGACAAGGGTTGCGGTCAGCGCAAGGACAGCGAGAAAGCTCACCAACCAAGACACAATTCCCGCCAGGCTGGCGACGACGAGAAGAGCGGCAATGGCGAGGAGAGCAAGTGGGTACTTCGGTGGTAGGTCGGTTCGGACGGTCGGCCGCCACTGCAGGAACACCGCCCTATCTCGGGCACGGTTGTCGGGTGTGGTTAAGGAGGACTCGTCGGGATGGGCGTCGTCGGGATGGGCGTCGTCGGGTGAGAGGATTTCGCCTCTGAGATCCTCGAATTCCTGATCGGATATCGCTCCCTCTTCTCTCAAGAGTTCGAGAGCGGCCAAATGGTCGACGTTTGTCATCAACCCGCTCCTTGGCAGGTCTCATTATTCATCGGCGAGAGGGCGGGATTACCCAAGTCGATAACTCAACCTCCTAGAAAATGCGACAGGGTCGGCCCAAAGTCCCGGAGCTGTTCTTGATGGCTTCTTCGACTGACGCACCGGGTTGGGTTATTTCAAGGACCTCATCCAGCATCTGTCGGATGAGCATGGATTTCGACACCCCCTCCTCCTGGGCCCGACGACGAAGGCGACGCTGTTGCTCTTCAGCTAGGAAGATGTTGGTTCTCTGCATGCACCGCTAGCAAACACCACATTCGAGGCCGCGGAGGCGTTTGACCGGTTCTTGCCTCAACGACTACTTGACGCTGGTGAGGAAAAAGGTCGACATCTTGCCTTTGCCTTTGACGTCGATTTCACCACGCGCCTCGAACTGAAACTTGTCCTGGAGAAGAGCGTGAAACTGATCCGAACACTGGATCCGGCCGGTGACACCGTGCGACTCCATCCTGCTGGCCGTGTTCACTGTGTCGCCCCAAAGGTCATAGATGAACTTGCGGCGGCCGATCACACCAGCGACCACATTGCCGCTGTGCACACCGACACGGGCTGACAGTGGAAGGTCGAGATTTCGCCCCAGTTGCTCAATGGTCGGCACCATCTCGAGAGCAACATTGGCAACGCGCTCGGCGTGGTTGTCCTGGGCCAGCGGCACCCCACCGACTGCCATGTAGCTGTCGCCGATTGTCTTGATCTTCTCGACTTCGTAGCGATCGGCGATGGCGTCGAACTCACTGAAGAGGATGTCGAGGACTTCGACCACTTTGGACGGGCTGAGACGTGACGACAGTTCGGTGAAACCCACGATGTCGGCGAATAACACGGTGGCACTGTCGAAGTAATCGGCAATGAGTTTCTCGCCCTCCTCCAGCCTCCTCGCGATCGGGGTCGGCAGGATGCTGAGCAGGAGATCTTCCGAGCGGTCCCGCTCTTCTTCTAACTCGCGGGTCCGGACCTCGATCCGATTTTCCAGTTCTTTGTTCACCGATGCGACCTCACCGAGGTACTGCTTCACGTAAATCCCAGACAACGGTCCCGAGACGTCGATCTCGTCGTCACTTTCGATCTTTGGCATGTCGATGATCCCGGCACGATCGAGTGGCTCGAACGGGTCAGCGACCTGACCGTGAAACTCACGGGCGTGGACAATCGCATAGGTGAGTGCTGACGCGCAGTGGTCGACGGGGATGAGCCCGTCGTAGCCGGGATTCTGAGCGAGGATCGGAATCACTTCTTCCTCCGGGATGCCAAACACAGCGACAGCCTGGGGGATGATGACCTCGCGGACCAAGGGGGTGTCGACGATGCCGGGTATAAATGAGAAGACCGAAACACCTGACTCATTGCCGATTTCTCGAGCGGCTGTGTAAGCGAGCGAGCGAAGCGCCATCTTTGTGCCCGAGTAGGCGGCCGCCATCGGAGAGCCTTCGTAGGCGATCATGTTGACGATCACCCCGTGGCTTCGCTCCAGCATGCCGGGGAGGAGATGCTTGATCATCAGGAATGGCGCTCTGGCATTCGTCTCGAACGTTTTGTCCCACTCCTCCAACGGAAAATCGGTGATCGGTGCGGAGTGGAGGTGGAGGGCGTTGTTGACAAGGATGTCGATCGTCCCAAAGCTCGAGGTCGCCTGCGAAATCATCGACATCAGCTGGTCCACGTCAGACAGGTCGCATTGGATGAATTCGGCCTGCCCGTTTGCTTGGTTGATCGAATCTGCGACGTTCTGACCACCTGGGTCTATGTCAACGATCACTATGCGTGCGCCGAGATGTGCCAACGTGACCGCTGTTGCCTCTCCGATGCCACGCCCACTACCCGTGATCAGTGCCGTTCTCCCGACGAGGCTCAGCGGGGCGATCTCCAGCTTGTCAAGAAGCTCGACATTGGCAACGTACATGGGGTTCCCTTTCATGGGTGTCAGTTCCACCCATCGAACCGCACCCTACCCAAACCCAAAAGATGCCTTTTGGTTCAGCAGTCCAGGTTGGGCGGGTCAGCCCAAGCTGACCTGAGCCTGACGCCACCGCACGAGATCTGTGTCAGTAGATGATGTCCAACGAGTAGCGCAGTGCCCGGTCCAGTTCCGCCCGCGTGCCGGCGTCCAGTCTCCCGACAGGTTCTGGGTCGAGACGCTGCTTGCCGATCGTGACGATGTTGTCGCAGTTGATCACGGCTTGTTGGGACAGACCATGCTCGAGTCCAACCTCCACTTCCGAAGGTATACCCCGGATGCTGCGTGTGATCGGGGCGCATGTGACCCGATCAAGAACCGAGATGGCGATGTCTCGGGTGATGACGCAAACCGGTCGTCGCCCGCCGATTGAGCCTAAGTCGGCCCAGTAGATCTCATTCCGCGCTACCACTCTGGGAGGGTTTCCGCCGCGAGTCTCTCAGACACCTCGAGGAGGGCTGGGTCTGGTGGGTACCTGGTGTACCCCTCTACCAGTCGCTTGTCAGCTTGGGCCCACTCGTCGGCTTGGAGGACGGCCATCGCCGCACGTCGCAAAAGCTCCGACCGACTCACTTTGGTCCGTTTCGCCAGCTCGTCCAATCTGGCAACCAGATCGTCGTCGAGTTGGACCAACACTTCACGTCTTGCCATGACCATATGGTATACCATATGGTCACTCATGACAGGTGTCTAGAGATTTGTCGCCCGCCCGAATCAGCAGAACCAAAGTGTCATCAGAGCGAAGCCCGATAGCTGCCAACGCCTTGTCAGGAATCAACGGCGCGGCTCTGATTGGCTAGCCGCACTCTCCGAACCATTTGGGGCCGTCCTCCTCATGGGCAAACGTGGCCTGCGCCTCAAAATCCTGGCCCTGGAATGTGAAGGCTATCGGTCCCGAGTATTGGTCGAGAGCAACCCCGCCGATCGTTGTCGGGGTTGGGCCTGTCAGTTCCCCGGTGAGTTGGTAATCCTGAAGCAGCAGAATTTCCTCTTCGATGAATTGACGACATACCTGTTCGTCGTACACGTCGAGGACGGCCAGATGCAGCGTGTCGAAGAGAAATTCGACGTCCTCGGCGGCAATCGCTGCGGCGAACTCTTCGACGAATGCGGCGATGGCAGCCTTCTCGTCGACAACCTCGGTGGTGGTGGTTGCCACCATTGTGGTAGTTGTCGCTCCGAAGGTTGTAGTTGGTGACGCCGGGGGTGTCGTCGTAGTCGTTTCGTGTGCTGATGTGGACGCCGAAGACGACACGGCGCTGGTTGTGGACGTTGCTGCCGTCGCAGATACTTCGCCTCCACCCGAGAGAAGAATGCCGGCCAGGCCGATCAATGCCAGCACCGCTCCAACGATCATCAGTGTCAGCCCGAGGAGACGGCTGCTCATTCGCATGGGCCCGGCTCATGCTGTGCTCGCCACTCGATCAACCGTCGGGCATCGTTCTTGATCGTGTTGGCCGCAGACTGGCTCAGAGACCGAACTGCGCGTTCGAACTGAGCCCGTCGGACGCTCGAGTTCATGGTGAACCAGCGATCTTTGCCTTTGAGAACCTGAAGTTTGCCCACTTCGAACTCCCAAACCTTCTCAACACACACCCATCCCTGCCCTTCACGACATTCCATGATGTCGTAGGGAGTTGCGGTGATCCACTGGTAATAGAAGCTGCGCCGCACGGTGAATATCTGATAGTTGGTCATCCACTCAGTCACCTGACCCGCTACGAAAGCTCCAAGTTGAGCTGTCTTTTCAAGGAATTCGGTTCCTGCCTGGATAGGCGTAGTCGGAACGTCGGGGACCAGGTCGGTGGTCGCCATTGTGGCGTCGATCCCACCCATTACCACCCCGGCCGTCGTGGCCACATACTTTCCCTGGTTGTAATGGTTGGCGGCTCCGCCGATGTGCAGCCCTGCCGATCTCGCATTGAGCATGTCCCCGGCGAAATCGAGATTCCGTGCCAGATCAGAGAGGTTCAGGACCAAACTCTGGCCAGCCGCGACATTCCTTTCAGAGCCCTCGTGGCGGCCGATGATGATCGAGAGATCGACGTTGACTCTGATCCGATCCGCCCTCCCCGCCGACACGTACTTGCGTTTCGGGTCGACGTCTTCGCAGGGGTCGGTTTGTGGCTCTGACGGTGGTGCAGTACCCGGGCCTGAAGGTGGTGTCGGCTCTTCCCCTCCACCCTCTGTACCACCGGCAGTCGCTGCTGCTACTTCTTTGTTGACACACTCTTCGTAGGCCTTGCGTGCAGCGTCGGCAGCTTCGCAAGCGTTGTCGGCTTCCTTCTGGGCGTCGGCCGCGGCGTCGCAGGCTTCTTCTGCTGCTTGTTCTGCGTCGGTGATGTCGGCATCGATGTCTGCAACGAGATCCTTGAAGGCCTCATCGGTCTCCCGAGTCTCCTCACGGAACTCGGGCGTGTCCATATCCCGCCATTTCGCCTCGACCTGTTGGGCCGACAACTTGCCCGACTTGTAGTCGCTCCAGACCTCGCCCAATGCCATCTTCTTCATGTGGAGATCGCGTGATGTGATCCGGTTGCCCTGATCGTCCTCGATCCAGGCACCTTCTTCGGTGCTCCAGCATGCTGGAGGCCAGGCCTTGCAGGCTTCCTTGCGCTCTTCGTTCAAGTCATCTAGATCGAGCTCGGCTTCCTCGCATTCGTCGGCTGCATCGTCGGCAACTTGCTGTGCTTCGTCGCAGGCTTTCTGAGCGGCTTGCCACGCCTCCAACAACTCCTTACAGGGATCGCCGTTCAAAAAGAGCCACAAGCCGAACAAAGCGAGACCGATTCCTCCTGTCAGCACCAACCACCAGGGGAACCCTCCTTCGCCGTCGGTCGTGGCGGGTTCTTCGGTTGCAGTGGTCGCAGGGGGAGACGTTGCTGGGGGGCTGGTCGCCGGGGGTGAGGTCACGGCCGGTGGTGTGGTGACGGTCTCAACGACCACTGCAGCTGTCTGGACAACCAACTGGCCGAGATCCTCGAAGGTCATGTCGATCATGCCGGTTTGGTCTGCACCGGAGTCTTCTGGTGAGAAGCTGAATCCATCCTCCACGCAGAATGTGTAGAAGTTGGCACCTGACAACAAGCCGATCTCATTCTTGGGCACCAGGATTCCGACGTAATTGGGGGTGACGAAAGACCTGACGTCGACGTCGAAGTTCGGGACGAACCCGCTGCCCTCCTGCAAGTCCAAGGTGAAGTTGGACGTCAGTCCGAGGCCTTCGGGGTTGAGGCCAAGCCCAAAGGCGACGTTGCTCCCAGCCGCGGGGTCGCCGGGGAAGCTGGAAAGGTTGACAAATGTGGGTCCACGAGAGGAGTCGTTGACCCA
>CAXMOW010000026.1:0-23365 GCA_964195235.1 uncultured Acidimicrobiia bacterium
GTTGGACCCCCGCAGCCGCATCGAGCTCTGGGCGGTAATAGGTGAACTCGTTGAGCGCGGGGCCACCTTGCTGCTCACAACCCAGTACATGGAAGAGGCTGACCAACTTGCCGATGACATCGTGGTTATTGACCACGGTCGTGAGATCGCACATGGCACCGCGAATGAACTGAAGGCAATGGTCGGTGGGGAGCGGATCGAAGTCTCCCTCGAATCCGGTGCCAACATCGAAGACGCCAAAAGGGTCCTGGAGCGGTTTTCAGTGGGTGACCTCCACACCGAGGATCGAACGGTGACCGCTCCTATCTCGGGAGGAGCCCAAACACTGACCGAAGTCCTTCGCTCCCTCGATTCTGAAGCGGTCAAGCTGGCAGACGTGGGCTTACGCAAGCCAACTCTCGACGACGTGTTCCTATCCCTCACAGGCCATGTAGCTGAACAAGACAGCGAAGAGCCGGCCGTCAGCGAGCAGAACCAGATCCTGGAGGAGGTGGCCTGATGCAGAAATTCAGCTACGCACTTTCCGACGGCTTTGCCATTGCCAAGCGGAACGTGATCAAGATAAAGCGAGTCCCTGAGGTTCTTGTGTCTGTTCTGATCTCACCGATCATCTTTGTGCTGCTTTTCGCATACGTGTTTGGCAGTTCCATCGACATCCCGGGCAGCTCTTATCGGGAGTTCCTCATCAGCGGCATTTTTGCAATGACTTTGGTATTCGGTGCAACCCTCACCGGAGCCGGCCTCGCCGACGACATGCAGAAAGGAATCATGGACCGGTTCCGATCATTGCCCATGTCTCGATCGGCAGTCGTTTTCGGAAGGACAGCAAGCGATGTGATCTACAACGTGATCTCCTTGGTCATCATGGCCCTGGCGGGACTCATCGTCGGATGGCGAATCCACAATGGGATCGGCAATGCCCTGCTTGGGTTTGGTCTGCTACTGCTATTCGCATACGCCTTTTCCTGGGTCATGGCTTACGTCGGGCTCCTCGTTCCCAGTGTCGAGGTGATAAACAACGCATCGATCATGGTGATCTTTCCCCTCACATTCATAGCCAACACCTTCGTTCCTGCCGAGAATCTGCCAACTCCATTGCGGATCTTTGCCGAGTGGAACCCGGTGTCAGCGGTCACCCAGGCCTCCAGGGAGTTGTTTGGCAACATCCCACCGGGCACACCAGAGCCGACGGCGTGGCCGCTTCAAAATGCTGTGCTCTACACGCTGATCTGGGTAGTGATCATCATCACTGTCTTCGCCCCACTTGCGGTGCGTCGATACAAAATGGCCAACACCAAGGGTTAAACAACCATTCTGAGTTATCTCCTGGCGCTCAACGGGAAGTTGAGGGGTGAGCCGATCGAACCTCCGAACCGGTGGATGTCTCCGTCTGGCGGCAGAGCAACGAAGCTTGGCTGTGTTGCTTCTTTCAGCAGACCGCGGCCGAATCCTGAAGCTGAGCAACGAAGCCGGTGCTTAGTGCGGCAACCGAGGTTGGAGGTGTCAGGACCTCGACACTGACACCCCGGGGACGTTGGTTGGGCGGACCCCACCCGTCGAACGAGAAACTCTGGAGATGGCGGTCCGTTACCAATTGAGGTTGGCCGTTGGACGGACCCACAACAACCGTTCCGCTCGGAAGGGAGTCGAGTTCGGCGGTCCAGAGGATTCGATCGGGGCCACGAGCCAAGCCTCGACCGCGTCGATGTCTTTCTTTGGCGAGTCGTCGATTGAGCTCCACCGCCAATACCGGTTCGGCGGAGCTCACTGATTGGCCGACCGCATCGCGGAAGGCGAGATAGTCCGCTCGACGACAGAGCCCGCACGGCCGATGACCAGCCGCCAACGCTACTGCGTCGTCAAGAAAGAACAATGGGGTCCAGGTTCTAGGAGCATCAAGGGGGTGATTCCAATCGCGGAACTCGGTTCGACAGATGATCCAGAGTGACCCGTTGTGATGCCGCTTCAGCTGACCGTTGTCATCAACCAGACAACCCCGGTTCCCGGTGAAAAGCCCACGCGCTGGGTCGGCGTGAAGGTCGCCCCAAGGGTCAACCCGATTGCGAAGAGGCATGGCGTTCCGGCCTATTCGTCGTAGCCCGGGTGCCCAATCAATGTTCCCACCGAATCGTCCAAAGGCATCATTGGCAGATGGGGCATTGAATCCCGCAAGCCCTTCATGATTGTGAACATCGTGGCGGCTGGCTCGAGTGAAATAGTTGCAGCGTTGACACCGTCCTGCGGTGTGACTTCGAGCAGTTCCAATGTCCCCGGATCCATTTTGGCCACGATCGACGGTGATGAGTACTCAATCGCGCCGTTGAGGACGAGACGATGGGTCTCCCCGTCCACCCTCGATTCGATCGAGGTGTCGGAAAACATCATGAAGGCGTTATCACTCTCCCCCTCGAACTCTTCGCGGTTGAGATAGAGGCGCGGCTTGTCGACGTATGGCTGACCCGAGGTCGGACAGGCCGTGACGCAATTCCCACACTCGTTGCAAAAGTCACTCAAGACCGCGATCTGGAATGCCTGGTCAGCGACGAACCAGGTACTCCCCACGGTCTCAACTCCATCGGCACCAATCGTGAGTTCGGGAAGCTGGGCACGCACCGAATCAGACTCGTAGGTGATTAGCGCCATGTTGGGGCAAACACCAACGCAAAGACTGCAGACTTCATGACAGTCAAGACACCGACCAGCTTCCTCCTGAGCCTGGTCGACGGTGTACCCGAGAACCGTTTCGTCGAACCCCTGGCGTTGATCAATCGGGGTGTGCTCGATTGGCGTTCGATACTGACGACGGCCCCGCCGGAGCATCATGTCGGCTAGATCCACCTGACGGTCCTCATGTCGTGGAAGCACCCGAGCCTTCCCATGAGCCTCTGCAATCGCAGCTGCGACCACCTTGCCGTCGGCGGCTGCCTTGACAATCGAAGAAGGACCGTCGGCCGCGACATCACCACCGGCATAGACACCAGGCACCGAGGACTCGTGAGTCTCTGGATCGACCTCGATGTACCCCCACCTGTTCAACTTGGGAACGTCATCACCAAAGAAGTCGAGAATCGAGTGCTGACTTATCGCCAGGAGCAACGTGTCCAGTTCGAGCTCGAACTCGGAGTCGGGGACCTCAAACGGGATCTTCCGTTTGGACGAATCGCGCTCGCCGCGATATTCGTTTCGAACACAGACCAGTCCTTTCAAGATTCCGTCGTCAATGTTGAGGGCGGTGGGTTTGGCCAGCTCCACGATCTTGACTCCCTCTTCAACGCTGGCGTGAATCTCCTCGGGATCCGCCGGCATCTGGTCGATGGTCCGTCGATAGATCAGGCTCACCGCTTCGGCACCGACCCGCACCGCCGAGCGAACACAGTCCATTGCCGTGTCACCCGCGCCGATTACACCGACTCGCGGTCCAACCGGCATCGGATGCCCTTCACGCACACTTCGGAGAAAGGTGATCCCGTCGAGGATCCCGTCAGATTCCTCACCCTCGAGATCGAGCTTCTTGGCGAGCTGGGCGCCCACCGCGATGAACACCGAGACATACCCATCCGACCGGAGCTGGGCGAGAGTGAAGTCGACACCCGCCTTCTGGCCGTAATTGACCTCGACTCCCAACTGCTCGAGGACCGCCATATCGCTGTCGATCTCGTGCTGGGGAAGACGATAAGTCGGGATCGTCCCGCCGACCATGCCACCGGGATATGGATGAGTTTCGAAGACAGTTACCCCGAAACCGGCGTAGGCGAGCTCTTGGGCCGTCGCGATCCCGGCGGGCCCGGCTCCGATTACCGCCACTTTGGTGCGTGTCTTTGGATTCTGGACCAGCATCACAGGCTGTGTCTCCTGATCCATGATGAACCGCTTGATCTGACGGATCGCCAATGGCTCGTCGAGATGGGTTCTGACACAGGTGTTCTCACAGAGGTGATCGCACACCCGCCCCAGGATCGACGGAATTGGGTTGTCTTCTCTCGTCAGCGCGACTGCATCGAGGAATCTCCCGTCCCGTACAGCATTCATGTATTGCGGGACCTTTTGATCTATGGGGCACTCATCGAGACAGGGAGCCTCAATACAGTCGAAGTGTCCCAACTTCCTTGGTGTCTTGGAGTGATCGGTGCGGAATGACTGTTTTTGGTATCGCCAGTTGGATCGAACCTCGTCGGCCAGGTTGCGAAGGTTGATCTGAGTTGCCGTTTCGAGGGTTGATTCGGAATTGTTCACATCAATCCCGGAGGTCTTGATGGTGAAGTCCGGCATATCGGCTGCACCGACCTCTTCCATCTCGGTGGCAAGATTCTCGGTGTACTGCAGCATCCGCAGATAGCCGCCGGTCTTGAGGAGATCGGAACACACAGTGACGCTGGTCATCCCGGATCGCAGGAGATCGGCAACGTTGAAGCAGTCGGCGCCACCTGCAAAAGACATCAGTAGCTTGTCACCGAAATCCTCACGGATCCTTGAGGCAAGATTGACTGTCACCGGGAGCAGAGACCGACCCGACAGGTACATCATGTCGTCCTCGGAGAACGTGTCACGCCAGTTGTTCACCTCGAGGGTGTTGGTCAGCTTCACCCCGAATGTCAGATCCAGGTCGGTTGCGAGGTGACGCAGGTTGTGCAACATCGGCACCGCGTCGACATACATCAGGTCATGTCCGAATGCCTCGTCAGGGATCGGAATGTCCTCGAACCCGAGATCATCATTGACGATCTTCCGCACGCGATCGGCTCCGAGGAGTGTCGGATTCAGCTTCACTGAAGTGTGCAGACCGCGTTCCTGAAGCAGATAGCCGCAGATCTTCTCTATCTCGTCAGGCGGGCAGCCGTGCATCGTCGAAAGCGTGATCGAGTCGGAAAGCTGCGTCGAAATCTCAATATCTCTGATCTCGGGATAACGGCGGGCCACGATGTCGATGTATGCCGGCATGTAGTCGGATGCATCGGCCATGACGTCGAAGAACCACTGAACATTTGGCTTCAACATCCCCTCGAGGTTGTACCCGACACTCATGTTGAAAATCACTCGAGGCACGTCCCCGTGCCACCCAAACTTGTGGTGCAGAGCATGGATCAATACCCAGGCACGGAGGTACTCGTCGAAGGACTGATAGACCTTCAGCTCCTGGGACCACTCGACGTTGTAGCCCTCGTCTTCGACCTCAATACAGGGCTTGGGGATTTCCAACTCGTCGAGGGTCTGGATGGTTTTCAACTCGAGAAAGCGGCCGCCAACCAACCAGGAAACGATGATGTTCTGAGCCATCTGGCTGTGGGGGCCGGCAGCCACTCCAAATGGTGTGTCCATCTCGACGCCGTACTTTTCGACACGGAACGGGTCGTCGGGGGTGGAAACGAAAAACGCCGATTGCGGCACATTGAAGAGGGAGTCCTTCTCCTCCAGTTCGGTGAAAACCCAATCGGTCAATTGCTCCATCGAGATTGGCTGGAAGCGGTCGGACATCAGATCATCCTCTAGAGAAGAGCATGCAGCCGTTTTGCCTGTTCGGCCGTCTTGGCTCGCACTTCGGTGGCGTCGACACGAGTCGGCTTGCCTTCGGCGTAAACTACCTCGTTGTCGAGTTTCACTTCGAGGGGCTTCACCCCCGCTGTGAATGCCAGGTGCCAAGGGTCCATCGGGTCGTACGACCAGGTCACTTGATCGTTGCGAGCGGCGGGCATGATTTCCCAACCCGTCTCCAGCCAGGACCAGGCGTCGTCGGGACCACAGCTGACATTCACCGACCGCTCCATTACATAGGCGAGTCGGAAAGACTCGATCATGTTGGCACCGATGCCGTCGGTCCCCAGTGCAACGGGGTTGGAGAACCGAGCGGGGTCGGCGTAGCCCACAGCGTTGTTGAGGTTCGACCGCGGGTTGTGAAGGATCGTGCCACTTAGCTTGTGATCGGTGGGTAGATGGACGCTATGAGCAAGCAACCAATCATCACGGGTCAGCCCTTCGAGTCTTGATGGTGCTTCAACGTCGCCGATCCCTTCGGCAACATGAATGTGGACACCCGTGTTGAGGTCGGCGGCGAGTCCAGCAGCCGACCGAAGCGATTCGTCTGAACAGGTGAAGGCGGCATGCAGACCGACGTATCCGTTGCCGCCGCCCTTGATAAAGCGCTCGTTTTCCTCAAGACCCCTGCGGGCGCCGTCAGGGCCGTGACGGTCGGTTATGCCGTATGCACAAAGCACTCGAACTCCCACTTCGGTACAAGCCTCTGCAATGACGTCGAGTGATCCTTCGATTGCGTTCGGGGATTCGTGATGATCAACGATTGCGGTGGTGCCGCTTTCCAGCGCTTCGAGGGCACCGAGCATCGCCGACCACCTGATCATCTCGAGGTCGAGTGCAACGTCAAGACGCCACCAGATTTGCTCGAGGACCTCCTGAAAAGTGGTTGCTGTTTTGGGGGGAGGCGGCATACCCCGAGCCAAAGCGGAGTAGAGATGGTGATGAGCGCAGACCAGACCGGGTGTCGTCGCAGTCACGCTTGATCCATGTGCAGCCTCATGCCCTTAACACTATGTCAACTCGCAACGTCGACGCTCGCTTCGGGTCCGGAACGAGTAGCACTGAGATAGTTGTAGATGGTGATACGACTCACTCCCATCAAGTCGGCGACCTCCTCAACTGCGCCACGGAGCGCAAAAGCGCCACGATCGTTGAGGACTCGTACAACCTGTTGTTTGTCTTCACGACTCAAGTCTCCGATGTCTCGCCCCAACTCCGACGTGATCTGATCCACCATTCGACGCACCGCACCTTCGAGAGATTGAAGTCGAATCCCGCCGATCACCTCACCCTCCCACTCGATCGGGACGTCGAGTCGTGACATTCGCTGTGGTGCAATTGGTTCCGCCCCAACTGCCTGAAGAACCGGTAGCAGAGCCTGAAGTACAGGATGGTCCGGTGTAAACACGGCATTGGGGTCCGGTTGGGTGACGGTGACCGTCACCCGAGTCGCCCCTTCGGCGAGACTTGCTGCCAGAGCAGCTTCGATGGCGAGTGAGACTTCTTTTGCTGCCCCTTCGACGCTGGTGCCGAAAGGGCCCACGGTCACGGACAGACCTGTTTCCTCGACGGCGGAAATCGCCTCAGTCACGTGTCGTCCGGGATTTCCCTCATCGAAAGGCTCGATCGTGAACTCAGCCACACACAGATTCGTCGCCGTGGTGCTGTTGTTGTCATTGCGGGTTTGGGCCATCAGTCTTTCACCAACCAGATTTGCGATGGCTCCACTTTACATTCCATAAACCCGATCCGCGACCAAACTTCGAGCTCAGCCGGGGCTGCGCCCTGTTTGTGGGGCGCATCACCTCATCTATAGAGCGGCAACACCTCTGTTGAAAGCATCGATCAATTCGTCGATGGGGTCGGCCAGTTCCTGAACCTGTGTCCAATGATCCCGGTCGTACCACTGAGCTTGCAATGCGTCAGCGGTCTTACCTTGCTGCTCAACCCATGTGTAGTACTTGAGATTGTGGATCCGCTTGCGGTCCCAATAGCCAAGTTCGTGTACATGGTCGGTCCCGGCGCCCATCAGATAACGGTGATACGTCCCGGCGGCATCCACATTGGTGTGCTCCCCTCGCTCGAGGGTCATCTCTGCGAGACGACTCTCATACATTTCCAAAGAGTCGGTTGCCACAGTCAGGACCACGTCGTGACCGTCAAGTTCCTGGTGCTTGGCGAGCTTGATCGCTGAGAGCAAGTTGGCAATGCCGGAGATACCCAACAAGGCGAACTGCTCAACGATGCCCGGCTTCACTCCCTGATCGATCAGGTAATCAATGCCGGCGGGCTCGTTGAACAGACGAAGGATGTCGACGCTCGCCTCGTCATCGAGCCCGACCACAAAGTCGGTGTTTCTGACGTTGTGCACCCAGGGGATGTGCTTGTCACCGATACCTTCGATCCGGTGTTCGCCAAATCCGTTGTACAGCATGGTCGGGCACTGAACAGCCTCCCCAGCTGCGATCTTCGACGCAGGGAAGACTGACTTCAGGTAGTCGCCGGCAGCGATTGTTCCCGCCGATCCAGTGGTGACACTCAACCCAAAGAATCGGTCACTTTCACCGAGGGCGCCAGCCAGGACCTCGGCCATGGCCGGTCCGGTCACCGTGTAGTGCCACAGGTAATTTCCGTACTCATCGAACTGGTTGAAGATCATGAGGTCCTCCCCCGATGCCTCCAGCTCGTTGCACTTGTCGAAGATTTCCTTCACGTTGGACTCTGAACCCGGCGTCTTGATGATCTCCCCGGCAACCCCCTCGAGCCATTGGAACCGCTCCCTGCTCATACCCTCGGGGAGGATTGCGATCGACTTACATCCCAACAGTGCCGAGTCGTAGGCTCCTCCGCGGCAGTAGTTGCCGGTCGAAGGCCAGACGGCCTTCTGTGTCGTCGGGTCAAACTGTCCAGTGACCAATCTGGGGACGAGACATCCGAAGGCGGCCCCAACCTTATGAGCACCGGTAGGAAACCATTTGCCGATGAGACTGATGATCCGGGCGGAAACTCCCGTCAGTTCTGAAGGCCACTCGACGGTGTTTACCCCGCCAAATCCGCCTCCATGGACAACCGGTTCGTTGTGCCAAGAAATCCGGAACAGATTGAGTGGGTCAAGATCCCAAAGACCCACATCACTCAACGAGTTTTTGGCGTCAGCCGGGATCAACTCCGGGTCCCGCATTTGGGCGAAGGTAGGAATCACGATGTTCCGCTCCTTCGCCCGCCCGATGGCAGAGCGGAGCGTCTCTTCATTCTGGGTTAGGTCGATCATCAAGACCGATTATGGCGCGAGAGGCCGACCTCGTGCACAACACATCGAGCGCAACCTTTGTGACTCACCTTCGGTCTAACCGAATCCGAGCTAGCCAGCCTTCCGACCATTGTCGGCGGTAACTTGTTGGCCGGAACCAGGTCACAAAGGAGCACAAATGACGACCGAAGCGGCCACAGACCGCACAATCAATTACGCCTTCCTCCTCGGAGGCCTCACAGCAGCGATCTTCGGGATCATTCTGCTGATCCGCCAAGAAGAAGCACTCACGCTCATGATCGTCCTCCTCGGTCTCTGGTGGTTCATTCAGGGCGCCTTCATGCTTTTCTCGGTGTTCATAGACCGTGAAGATTGGGTCTGGAAAGTCCTGCTCGGTGTTCTTGGCCTCGTCGCCGGCATCATCGTGATGCAGAACCCTGACGACGCTGTGACATTCCTGGGCTCCGCCCTCGCGATCGTCCTCGGAATCATCGGGGTAATCATCGGAATCATGGCGATCATCGGCTCATTCCGAGGCGGGGGGTTTGGAGCGTTGATGTTTGGCGTGGTGAGCGGTGCCATTGGCTTGCTCTTCATCTTCAACGATCTTTTTTCAGCGGGCCTTCTGGTGACCCTGTTCGCCATCCTGCTGCTGATAGACGGCCTCTCCGCCATCTGGTTGGCAATCAAGTACAAATAAGCTGCAACAAAGGCGACTGTGCAGAGAGCCGCCTTTTGAGGCGTCGCGTGTACGGACCCTGAAAGGTCCGTACACGGGTTAGCTATTCTTCGCGGTCTTATGTCAGATCTCCTCGCACGTCACAACGAAGTTCTCGCCCCGGTCATCGGGTTCAACACAAACATCAACGCCGTATCGGCCGACGGTCTTTGGGTCACTGACCCCGATGGCAATCGGTGGGCCGACTTTGCCTGCGGTACCGCAGTCACCAATCTCGGTCATCGCCATCCGGCCGTCGTCGAAGCAGCCAAGACCCAGCTCGACCATTTGATCCACTCCGGGATGATCGTTCGCTATGAATCAATAGTGAGGGCCGGCGAGAAGCTCAGGGAGATCACCCCTTCGACCATTGAGAAGTTCGGCTTCGCCAACTCAGGCGCCGAAGCCGTCGAAGCCACCGTGAAGCTGGCAAAACACACCACTGGTCGTCAAGGAATCGTGGCCTTCCGAGGTGGGTTTCACGGACGCACCATGGGATCCGTTGCCTACACCACATCGAATGCGAAATACCGAGACGGTTACCACCCGGTCCTCGGATCGGTGTTTGTAACACCATATCCACACCCCTACGGATGGGGAATGAATGTTGACGACGCTGTTGACCTCTCAATCAACGAACTCCGGTTGATGTTCAAACATGTTGTTTCCCCAAAGAACATTGCGGCATTCTTGGTCGAACCCGTCCAGGGTGAGGGTGGCTACTACCCGGCTCCGCCGCGTTTCCTCGACGAGTTGCGAGCGATCGCCGATGAGCACGACATCCTCGTGATCTACGACGAGGTTCAAAGTGGATTCGGGCGCACGGCCGAGTGGTTCGCGACCGACCATTTCGATGCGAAGCCCGACATCATTGCTATGGGGAAAGGTATTGCCAATGGTTTCCCTCTCTCCGCGTACGGCGCTTCAGTAGAGTTGATCGATTCTTGGCCTGCCGGCTCACACGGGACTACCTATGGAGGTAACCCGGTAGCCGCGGCAGCATCGGTCGCAGTAGTGGACACCATGGAGGAACTCCTCCCACACGCCCGCGAGCTCTCCAAAGAGTCCTTCGAGCGATTCCACGAATTGGCCGACCGGCACGAGACGATTGGCGACATACGTGGCCTTGGTCTGATGATCGGCGTGGAATTCGTCGAGGATCGTGACACTCGCGTGCCAGACGCCAAAGCCTTCAAACACGTGGCAGCCCATGCCTTCGATCGTGAGCTGATAATCATCGAGTGCGGGCCGGACGGGAATGTGCTTCGTTTCATTCCCCCGCTCATCACCACACATGAGGAGCTGGCGTGGGCGATCGACCTGGTAGATGACGGGCTCACATCGTGGGAGCAGAGCCGCTAGATCGGGAACCGATTCGGTTCGGTTGGCCATCTAACCGGCATGAGAACTAAAACCGTTGCGCTGTTGATAGCGGTCTCTGTTGGCCTAACCGCATGTGGTGTTGAGACGGGCGGTGTGGAGTTGCCCACTGATCCCGATGCACCAGTGGTTCAAGTTCGCTCGGAAGGTGGATTCGTCCCTGTCGAGTGGATGCTGGGCAGAGGACCAACCTATACATTGCTCGCCGATGGCAGTTTGATCTCAGAAGGTCCGGTCATCGCCATATACCCGGGGCCGCTCCTTCCCAACTACTTGCTGAGTCAGGTCAACGCCGACCAGATGAATGCCGTCCTCGAGTTGATCAACCAGATTGGCCTGCCGGACATGGAGAACGAGATTGATGAAAGCCACAATCTTGTGGTTGCCGACGCCAACACCGAAGTAGTCACCTACTGGGGCGCTGACAAGGTTGAACATACCTACTCCGTCTATGCCCTTGGCCTGGAACCCAGTAGCAATCCCTCAACCGCAGCGTTCTCGGAACTGATGGTGATGTTGGATCAACTCGCCTCCCAGGGCGATCAAGTCCCCTATGAGAGCGAGCGGACTCGTGTTGTGGCCGGAGTTGGGTTCGTCGACCCTGAGTTCGAAGATGTCCGCGATTGGCCGCTAGACAACACTGGCTTCGCCGACTGGGAGACCTACCCAAACGGCTGGATGTGCCAGCTGTACGGGCCGGAAGTATTGCCTGCATTTGCCGACGCAACCCAAACAACACAGTGGACTCACCCGGACCCGATGATGGATGCGCCCGCTTTCACCCTCCTCGTCCGCCCTCTTCACCCCGGTGAACCGGACTGCCACCCCTAGACGCAAACCTCAGGTAGTACGGACCGTATACGGTCTGAATCCGCTCATCTTTCCGGGTTCAGGCCGCAGATCAGCCCGCGACCACCGGGACCTTGGCCATCGCCTCATCGATCCGCTCCTGCGGGTGCTCGTAGTCGACGAGATCCCCGTCGAAGTAAGCCTGATAAGACCCCATGTCGAAGTGTCCATGACCGCTCAGGTTGAAAAGAATCACCTTCTCCTCGCCTGACTCCTTCGCTTTCTCAGCCTCGAGCATCGCTTCGGCCACCGCATGTGTCGGCTCCGGTCCGGGGATGATTCCCTCGACCCGTGCGAACTCCACGGCCTTGGCGAACGTCTCGGTCTGATGGAGCGATTTCGACTCGATGAGGCCCAATTCCTGGAGATGCGAGACCAGAGGAGCCATCCCGTGATAGCGAAGCCCACCAGCGTGGATCGGATCCGGGACAAATGGGTGTCCCAGGGTGTGCATCTTTACCAATGGAGTCATCTGACCGGTGTCGCCGAAGTCGAACTGGTAGCTGCCCCGGGTCAGCGATGGTGCAGCGGCCGGTTCCACGGCCCTGATCACCGGGTCGATTTTCCCGGCCAACTTCTCCCTGATGAACGGGAAAACAAGACCCGAGAAGTTGGATCCGCCCCCGGCACAACCGATGATGACGTCGGGAGTCTCGTCAACCATCGCCATTTGCTTGAGGGCTTCCTCACCTATCACCGTCTGATGCATGAGCACATGGTTGAGGACTGAGCCAAGCGAGTATTTGACGTCTTCGTTGGTGGCGGCGACTTCAACTGCCTCGGAAATTGCGATGCCCAGACTCCCAGGGGTATCGGGATCAGATTCGAGGACCGATCGCCCATAGTTGGTATTGGATGACGGAGAGGGATAAATCGTCGCACCAAAGGTCTCGACAAGAGCCTTGCGATAGGGCTTCTGTTCGTAAGAGGCCCGGACCATGTAGACCTCGCACTCCAAACCGAACAAGGCACAGGCAAACGCCAGTGCCGAGCCCCATTGCCCGGCCCCGGTTTCGGTGGAGAGCTTCCTCACCCCTGCTTTGGCGTTGTAGTACGCCTGGGCGACGGCCGTGTTGGGCTTGTGCGAACCGACCGGGCTGACGCCTTCGTACTTGTAGTAGATCCGGGCTGGCCCGCCTATCAGCTTCTCGAGGCCGTGAGCTCGATATAGGGGCGATGGGCGCCATGTTCGGTAGACCTCGCGGATCTCCTCGGGGATTTCGATGTAGCTGTCGGTCGACACTTCCTGAAGGATCAGGTCCATCGGAAATAGTGGGGCGAGGTCGTCGGGGCCGATCGGCTGATGAGTGCCCGGATGAAGAACAGGTGGTGGCGGGGAAGGCAAGTCAGGGACGATGTTGTACCAATGCGTCGGAAGCTCGGCTTCCGGGAGGATGATTTTCGTGACCATGTCCTCAAACATAGGCCGACGAACGCAGGGGATGTCGACCGGCCTACCCTCGTCTCCATGAGTCCCGAAACCTTTGCCACTTCCAGGATGGTCCTCCGAGACATGGGAAAGGCCGGACTCGCCATCATGGTGCTGGCAACAGCCGCTTCCGACTCTGAGGATTCAGATACCGAAGCGACTGCTCCGACGTCAGGCTGGCGGCGCGCCAATCTTGGCTTTGTGTCCGCCTACATCCTTTACCGGGATGGTGAGGCGACACTGGTTGACACCGGGGTCCCTGGAAGTGAGATTGCGATTCGAGCCGCCATCGGCGAACTTGGGATGACCTGGGATTCGGTCAGCCACGTCATCATCACCCACCGACACGATGACCATCAAGGATGTCTCGACGGTGTGATGTATCGAACCGACGAGGCTCCCTGGTACGCGGGTGCCGGCGACATGGCTGCCATCGACTCTCCCACCGAGGGAATCGTTGTTGGTGACGGTGATTCGGTATTCGACCTTGAGATCATCGAGACACCAGGTCACACACCCGGTCACATCTCGGTTCTCGATCGGGCTGCAAAAATCCTGGTCAGCGGTGATGCGATGAATGGCGCCGACGGCGGAGTGATCGGGGCCAACCCCGAATTCACCGAGGACATGACACTCGCCAACGCCTCTATCGGAAAACTGGCAGGCTTCGATTTCGATGTCGTCCTCTTCGGTCATGGCGAACCGGTCGAATCGGGCGCTGGGGACGCGGTGCGGAGTTTGGCTGCCACTCTCGGCTGACTTGCCGGTTGGTACTACACGATCTCCTTGCCGCGCTGGGCATCATCATTGGGTTGGTCGGCATCGTCCTCGTCCTCCTCCGGGGCCTTGCGATGGCGCGAGTGGGACGAGCGCAGGCCTGGCCATCCACCAAGGCGGCTCTGAAAGCGATCAGCCATTTCAACCGGCATTGAGCTGGCAGGCGGCTCCCTGATCGCACTGATCTGCTTGGCGGCAGCCCTGGCCCTCTTAGATCAGTCCTCTGTCGACGCGGCAGCCATGTTTGCGATTTCGGCCACGACGTCGGCATTCGCCAAGGTGGTCACATCCCCAAGCTGGCGATTCTCCGAGATGTCCTTGAGAAGACGCCGCATGATCTTTCCCGATCTGGTCTTGGGCAGGTCACCGGTAAACACGATCGATTTTGGTTTGGCGATAGGTCCGATCATCTCTGCCACGTGATCACGCAACTCGACAATGAGGTCTTTGTCGCCACTGGCCGTGCTTCGTAGTGTGACAAAGGCGGCGATGGCCTGGCCGGTCAGCTCGTCTTTACGACCTACAACTGCCGCCTCAGCAACCGTGGGATGACTCACCAAGGCCGACTCCACTTCGGTTGTCGAGATGTTGTGGCCCGATATCAGCATGATGTCGTCGACACGACCTAACAACCAGAAGTAGCCATCTTCGTCACGCTTACAGCCGTCCCCAGGAAAGTATCGGCCCGGAAACCGGGTCCAATAGGTGTCGATGAACCGCTTGTCATCTCCGTAAATGGTTCGAGCCATCGATGGCCAGGGTTGTGTAATGGTCAGAAATCCACCACCACCAAGTGGAACCGACTCTCCTGCTTCGTCGACGACGTCCGCAGAGATACCGGGGAAGGGAACGGTGGCCGATCCGGGTTTGGTTGCGATCGCGCCGGGCAGAGGTGTGATCATGATCGCGCCGGTTTCCGTTTGCCACCAGGTGTCAACGATCGGGCAGTTCCCCTTCCCAATGTGCTCGTGGTACCAGATCCATGCCTCAGGATTGATCGGCTCCCCGACTGTGCCGATTATTCGCAGACTGGAGAGATCGTGCTTGTCGACGTGCTCGTCGCCCCATTTCATGAAGGCACGAATCGCCGTGGGTGCGGTGTAAAAAATCGTCACTTTGTATTCGTCGATGATCTGCCAGAGACGGTCGAATTCGGGATAGTTCGGGGCTCCCTCATACATGACACCAGTAGTCCGGTTGGCGAGAGGCCCGTAGACGATGTAGCTGTGACCGGTGACCCAGCCAATGTCGGCGGCGCACCAATAGACATCAGTGTCCGGCTTGACGTCGAAGACGTACGAATGGGTTGTGGTGGTTCCGGTCAGGTAGCCACCCTGGGAGTGGACAATTCCCTTCGGCTTTCCAGTAGTGCCCGACGTATAGAGGATGTACAGAGGGTCCTCGGCGTTGAGAATCGCGGCATCACACTCGTCGGATTGACCATCCACCAAGTCGTGCCACCAGACATCACGACCCTCGGTCATGTTGACCCCGTGATCGGTGCGTTTGACGACAACCGCATTGGTGACGCCAGGCGTCGATTCCAGGGCGACGTCGGTGTTCTCCTTGAGAGGGACCACATTTCCGGCACGCCAAGCACCGTCCTGAGTGATAACGATGCGGCAATCGGAATCGAGGATGCGACTGGATAGGGCTTCTGACGAGAAGCCGCCAAAAACCACCGAATGAACCAAGCCGAGACGTGCACAGGCCAACATGGCAATCGGTAGTTCGGGGATCATTCCCATGTAGATGGCCACCCGATCGCCTTTCTCGAGTCCAAGACTCTTCAGACCGTTGGCGAAGCGGTTGACCTCTCCGGCGAGATCCGAGTAGGTGAGGATGCGGGTGTCGCCGGGCTCACCAACCCAGTGATAGGCAACCTGGTCGCCGTGTTCATCGAGATGACGATCGAGGCAGTTGTAGGAGAGGTTCAATTCGCCATCCTTGAACCACTTGTAGAACGGCGGGTTGGAGTCGTCCAATACTTCGGTTGGCTCTTTGAACCAGGTGATGCGGTCTAGAGCCTGACGCTGCCAAAAAGCAACGGGATCCGATGCTGCTTCATCATGGATACCCGGCTTGGCGTTGGCCTGAGCGCTGAACGACTCCGACGGTGGGAACCGGCGATCTTCCTGGAGCAAGTTCTCCAGAGCTTGCGACATGAACTACTCCTCTTCGAGAATTCGGTCGTCGGAACCTACCAGCGAGCGGACCCGCCACCACATGAGCACACCGAGGATGGCTGAAAGGTACATGACGACGTTGCCGGTGTAGGAGTAGATAGTGCGAGCCTGAGGGGCCCCCATCCCTTCTTGAAGCAACTCCTCGGTTCCCAACCCCGTCAAGTCTCCGATCCGGCCTGATGCGTCGATGAATGTCGACCTGCCGGTGACCGCCGAATGCACAACTGGGACCCCGAGTTCGGCGGCTCGCATCCGTGTCATTCCGATTAACTGGTCCGATGTTGCTGCGTCCGGTCCGTAGGAGGCCTCGTTGGTGGCAACGACAATTACCTCAGCACCGGCGCGACGGTGTTGGAGGGCGTATCTGGAGAAGGCACCTTCGAAACTGATCACCGAACCGAGCTTGTACAAACCGGTATCGATCACCACGGGACCGTCGCCCGGAATCATGTCCCGAGGAACCCGATCCAAGGCCGGGATCCACTCAAAAAGCGGTCGCAGCGGGATGTACTCGCCAAAGGGAACCGGATGCTGCTTTCGATACTCGTCGACGATTTCGCCTTCGTCGTTGAAGAAAACATTGGCATTGATCCAGTCGGTGTCTGAGAGGATGCGATCGCTCCCAACCAACATCCACGAATTGAGCCTTGCGGCCTCGGCACCGATGGCATCGCCGATCTCGGGGTTGTTGACGGGGTCGGCATTGGTGGAGCCGGTAGACCCCTCGGACCAAACCACCAGCCAGCCACCCTCGCCGTCCGGAATGGTCCGGGTCAACTCGAGATGTTGCTCATAGGTGTGGAAGCGTTCATTTGGCGGACAATGTTCAAACGGGCATGGGGTCGATCCCTGAACAATCGACGCCGGGACCGACCCTTCGGCCGAGATGCTCGGAAGCGAAACACCCACGAGCACCAGCAGCCCGACCACAGCGATTCCGATGGGTCGGAGAAGAGAACGTCCGCGAGGGCCAGTGACCAACAATGCAATTGAACCAGCGACGAGAGCAACAACGATGGTGATACCAGAGGCCCCGACGACCCTTGCCAGATGTCTGAACACATCGCTGTCCGACAACGCATAGCCAACCGCCCCCCACTCGAAACCACCAGTCGGGAATTGGTAACGAAGCAGCTCCATGAACCCCCAACCCCCGACCGCCAAGATGAGCCAGACACCGGGTGTTCGGTTGTTGTACTTGACGAGCCACCACCCGTAGGCAACAAAAAAGATGGCCTCAACAGGAACCAAGATCAGTGCAATCAGCTCCAGTTGAGCCAGCCATGACAACAACCAACCGAAAAAGATGAAGCCATAAACGGCACCCACCAGGAGTCCTTGCCTTCTTGTCTCGACCAAACGCAGCGCGGTGAGGAACGCGGTAACCCCAATGAAGATGAGCCAACCCGGCCCATAAGGTGGGAATGCCAGGACCGAAACCAACGCACCAACCGCTGCGAGCAGAACCGCTTTCACCAACGGCAGAGTAGGAATCGGGTTGCACGTGTGCATTCCACAAATAGAGTCCCGCAGATGTGGGAAGGTGATGTTTGGGTTGCTGTCCGTGCCGCCAGAGCCGGCGCCGACATTGTTCAGGCCGGCTTTTTCCAACCTCTCGAGACCGAACTCAAGAGCCCGGTTGATCCCGTCACCCAGGTGGACCGTGATGCTGAAGACGCCATACGGGCGGTAATCGCTACCCACTTCCCTGAAGACGGCTTCCTCGGTGAAGAAGGTGGTGGGGCAGACTGGCGCAAAGGTCGTGTATGGATCGTCGACCCACTTGACGGGACCGTCAACTACGTACATCGCATCCCCCAAGTTGCCGTGTCGATTGCTCTTTGGGACGACGGTCGGCCACTGGTCGGGATCGTCGTTGACGTCGCCAGAAACGACGAGTTCGTCGCAGTCGAAGGAGAAGGTGCATCCCTCAACGGAACACCAATTCAGGTATCAGACACCGCTCGTCTTGACGATTCGCTGGTCATCACCGGTTTCCCCTACGACCGCCAGGATCACGCCGGCGCATATTTGAAAGTGGTCGAACAGGTGATGATGCGTTCGCGGGGAACCCGTCGTATGGGGGCCGCCGCACTCGACCTCGCCTGGCTCGCCTGTGGGCGCTTCGACGCCTATTGGGAACACGGAGGAACCGCAGGCATCAAACCATGGGATATAGCCGCCGGGTCTCTGCTTGTGACCGAGGCCGGTGGAGTATTCACTGACGAAACCGGAACCATCAATCAATTGGAGGCGCGCGCCTTTGTTGGCAGCAACGGCAAGGTCCATGAGGACCTACGTGCCATCGTGGTCGACACCATGCCCGACCACCTCCGCTGATGTATCACGACCACCACTTCCACCCCTTTGGCTATGCGTCGTTGGTCAACGGTCTCGAACTGATGTATTCGGCCAGCCTTGATGAGGTACTGTCCAAGGTCTCAGAGCGAGCCGAACACATCGAAGGCCCGATCATTGGGCAACGTCTCAACGATGAATCCGTCCGAGAGGCACGACTCCCTACCGCTGCCGACATCGACGACGTCATCTCTGATCGACCCGTGCTCCTTTACCGATATTGCGGGCACATTGCCGTGGCCAACAGCAAGGCAATGGAGATGGCTGGGGTGACGGCAGATACTGCAGATCCGGACGGGGGCGGATTCGACCGAGAACTGAGCGGAAAGCCGAACGGCATCCTCAGAGAGACCGCCGTTGGAGTGGTCTCCCATGCTCTGGCACCCGACATCCCGGCTCCATCGGACTCAGAAATCCTCGCCGCACTAGGTCGTCTTCCGAAGATGGGCATCGGTTCGGTCACCGGCATCGTCTCGATGGGTGAACCCGTGTGGTGTGGCGTGGGCAACGAGGTCGAAACACTGGTGAGACTGGCACCCGACCTCCCGATCGACATCGATGTCTTGGTCATCGCGTCACACCCAGACGAACTGGCCACCGCCAAAGACTTGATCGACCGGGCGGAAGGGCGAATCCGCTTCTATGGGTGGAAGGAGTTTGCCGATGGCAGTCTTGGTGGCCACACCGCAGCTATGTATGAGCCGTTCACAGATCGACCCGACACAACGGGTACAGATCGACTCGACTTCGCTAATGCTGTCGAGATGGGTCAGGCTGCCCTCGATCTCGGCGGAGTTGTCGCAATCCACGCCATAGGCGACCGGGCAAACGACACCGTCCTCGATGTGCACCATCAATTGCTAAGTCAGGGGGCCGACCCGTCAAGACTCCGGGTTGAACACGCCTCGATCTTGACTAATCCGACCATCGACCGAATGGCCGACATGGGCATCATCGCATCGGTGCAGCCGGCCTTTCTGGCTTCGGAAGAAAACTGGCTGAAGAAACGGCTCGGACCTGACCGAATGAGCAGGGCGTACCCATTTCGATCGCTGCTCGAAGCCGGCGTCCCACTCCTCGGCGGTTCGGATTCGCCAGTGGAGCTTCCCGACCCCGTGGTTGGGATCAATGCCGCGGTGGTGCGGCACGGCATCAACACAGACCAGGCGCTCACGAGAGAACAGGCCGAAGTTCTGTTCAGCCCACCATCTGCTTGAGAGTCTCAGCTAGCGAGTGATACTCATCCACGTCGTTGTACAGGTTATCTACTGGCGCCGTCCACGATCGGCGTGTTCCAAGCGTGAGATATCACAGTCGGCACTATCTCATCGATCCGGTCAGACCTGGTGGAGAAACCGTGTCCCTTTCGGTGCGCAAACCCACTTGTGCAGATTGCCGGTGTACCACGAAACTGCAACCACAACCCGGGCACCGCGGGTGGCCGCGGCGTACTCCAGAATCTGGCGGACCGCGCTGTAGTCCTGATTGGTGGTGACGATTTCGTCCCCTGGTTTGAGCTGAGCCTCGATCGATCTGACTACCGACGCCACGCCCTGGCTGGCGTTCCTGACGAAAAGCAATCCGGCCGGATCCGCAGCGACAAAGTCGGCCAACGTCTAACGAGCGACGTCGAGGGCGTCCGTGTAGTCGTTGAGTATGAACCCGTTGGTGTTGGCCTCCCAACGTGCCCTCCACTCGGTCTGGCGGGCTTGCACCTCGAGAGGAACGGCGCCGAATGAGCCATGGTTGAGGTGACGCATTCCTGGTGAAAGGGACCACATTTTCGAGACGGTACAACGCGAAACGGAGTCGTAGCGCAATCGTTACGCTGTTCGCCTCCATGTCATATTCAACCCTCACCCCTGCCCAGATCGAGGAGGGAACCGACCAGGCCATTGCTGAAGCCCATTCGGTTCTCGACGAGATAGTCGCCCCGAAAAGCCAACGTACGTTTGAGAACACGCTCCGTCCACTCGACCGGATAGCCGACATCCTCGCCCACTCTCAAACCAACTACGCCTTCATGGGCTATGTCCACCCCGACAAGGAGGTTCGGGATGCCGCGAAGAAGGCAGAGGAGAGGAACAGCAAATTTGGGGTGGAGATCGCATTCCGAGAGGACCTCAACAAGGCGGTGCAGGAGTACGCGTCTACGGAAGGGGCCGCAGCCCTTGTAGGGGAGCAAGCTCGTTTCCTCGAATTCACACTCCGGGATCTGCGAAAGGCAGGCCATGACCTCGACCCCGACACACGGGCCACGGTTAAGGGCAAAACTGAACGTCTGGTGACACTGGGGGTGCAGTTCCAGCAGAACATCGACGAGTGGGACGACGAGATTCTGGTGACACGCGACGAACTCGACGGCCTGCCTGACAGTTTCATCGATGCTCTAGAGGTGGATGAGGAGACCAGCAAACACAAGGTGACAATCGCCTACCCCCATCTGATCCCATTCGTGGAAAACGCCTCCAGTCGGCCTCACCGTGAGGAGCTGCGTTACAAATTCAACACCGTTTCGATTGAGGACAACGGAAAGATCCTGGAAGAGGCGGTTGTCCTTCGCCAGGAGATCGCTGAAGCTTTCGGTCAGCCCTCATGGTCGGACCATCGCCTCGAGGATCGGATGGCGAAGAGTCCCGGTCGGGTCAAGGAATTCTACGCCGGTCTTCGTGGAGCCCTCACCGAGAAGGGCGAACAAGAACTCTCCGAGATGTCCCTTCTCCTCAAAGCCAACACCGGAGAGGACGTCGTTCAAGTCTGGGACTGGGGCTACTACGACACCCAGCAGCGAAAAATCGACTACGGAGTGGACAACTTCGAGGTCGCCAAGTATTTCCCGCTGCCCCAGGTGCTCGACGGGATGTTCGAACTGACATCAGAGATGTTTGGCATCAACTTTCGCGAAATCGAAGACTTCGATTCCTGGCATCCCGACGTCCAGCTCTTCGCAATCGATGATGTCGAAAGTGGCGAGGAAATCGCTCGCTTCTACTTAGACCTATTCCCACGGGAGGGCAAGTACGGACACGCCGCCGAATTCCCGATGTTGCCAAGCAGACGTCTCGAAGATGGCACCTACCAGAACCCGCTTTGCGCAATGGTGGCCAACTTCACCAAACCTACCGATGAAGCTCCGTCACTCCTCCAACACGGTGAGGTCGAGACCTTCTTCCACGAGTTCGGTCACGTCCTCCACCAGAACCTGGGACGAACCGAGTTGGGACGTTTTGGTGGCACCAATGTCGAGCGCGACTTCGTCGAAGCCCCCAGCCAAATCATGCAGCATTGGATATGGCGCTCCGACGTGCTGAAACGGTTCGCACGGCACTACGAAACCAGCGAGCCGATTCCCGACGAGCTCGTCGAACAACTGGTTGCTGCCCGGAACCTCAACAAGGGGCTGTTCCAGCTTCGGCAAATGCAATATGGGTGGTGGGACCAAGAAATGCACTCAGGACCGGGTCGGGATCTTCATAAGATCCACGAGGAAGGGAGTCAGATTTCGCTCATGCCCACCCACGAAGGCACGTTTGCACTTGCATCCTTCGGTCATTTAATGGGAGGATATGACTCCAGTTACTACGGCTACATGTGGTCGGAAGTATTCGGTGACGACATGTTCTCGAAATTCGAGGATGACGGCGTCACCAACCCCGAGGTAGGCATGGCATACCGCCGCGCAGTCCTCGAAAAGGGTGGGACAGTCGACCCGGACGAGATGCTCAGAGAATTCTTGGGAAGAGAGCCAAACAACAAGGCGTTCCTTCGCAAGCTGGGGATTTCGGGAACCAAATAGAGGTTCCGAGTCGTCTTAATACCAATGATCGAAGGTGCGTCTCGAACACCGTTCCAGACGGATTAACCCTCGATTAACGGGCCAAATGGCACAATTTGAGTGCACAGTCAAGGATTGCAGTTCAATCCTCGCTCAGGCTCTCGTAGCGGAGAGGTTCGAGTTCTCACCGAGAACTAGGAATCACCTGACACCGACAAACGTTTCAACGGAAGCGGCCCAACCCAGGAGGGCCATTAAATGAGTGACACAGTAAGAGGAGCAGCCATCAAGGGCGTTACACGTCCTTCGAAGAGGTTTGCCACAGATCGTCTCTGCGCCAAACGTGGCTGCGAGACCAAACTTTCCCAATACAACAAGGCGGAGTACTGCCACGCCCATGCACCGATTCGCTTCCCGCGCGTCCGTGGAAAGATCATGGACGAGGTCTGAACTGGATTTAGGGGACGCCTAAGACCAAGACTCTGGTTGGGACAAATCCTCTCCCCCTCCCAGTCCCCAGCCAGAACACGAGAGCCCCGGTATCCGTACCGGGGCTCTTTTGGTCTGAGGAGCCAGTTTTCTCCCGAGGTCACACCTTCTAGTCAACTGGAAGGTTTTCGGTGTATACTTCTAGCCATGAAGATCGGTGACCTTGCCCAGCAGACAGGTCTTTCGACAAAAGCGATCAGGTATTACGAGAACATTGGTGTCCTCCCCGATCCGGAACGCTCATCAAACGGGTACCGGTCTTACGACAACGGTGTAGTCGATCGCATCGGTTTCATCAGGGACGCCCAAGCTGCGGGTCTTTCTCTCACCGAGATTCAGTTGATTCTTGACCTGAGGGACAGCGGCGAGTCGACGTGTGAACACACCATCGAACTCCTCGAGTCACATCTCGATGATGTTGAGACCCAACTGACCGAACTGGAGAGGACCAAAGATCGAATCCGGGGAATGATCGTCGCTGCTCGCCAACTTGACCCAACCGCGTGTGACGACCCCAATCGCTGTCAAACCATCGCCAACCAAAATTGAGAAAGAACACATGACCCAGGTACAACTACAGGTGCCCGAAGTGCACTGCGACCACTGCAAGAGCAGCCTCGAAGGA
>CAXMOW010000027.1:0-22583 GCA_964195235.1 uncultured Acidimicrobiia bacterium
CAGACGCATCCTGAGGGACGGCACCGACCTTGTGAAGGAAGAAGAGTGGAGTGTCCGCTACTCACCGGCGTTTGCCGTCTTTGAGGTGCATCCGTGCAAGGTCCCTGGTCAGGAGCACTCTTGCCCGACTACGACCACCATGAGCACGATTCCTTCAAGTTCGACGACGCTTACTACAACTCCTCCTCCGACCACGCCTCCGACCACCTCCTAGTCTTTTATTGATGACCACCGTTGTCACCGGTGCCTCCGGATTTCTCGGCGGTGCAGTGGTGCGACGGTCTCGACATTGAGTTTGTTCGCGGTGACGTTCTCGATCCCGAGAGTCTCCTCGCAGCTTTGGACGGTGCCGAAGTTGTCTATCACCTTGCTGGACTGATCTCAATCGCTGGAGACCCCACCGGACAGGTGAGACGTGTCAACGTCGACGGCGTGCACAACGTTGCCGAGGTCTCGCTGGAAAACGGTGTGCGTCGGATGATCCACTGCAGTTCGGTCCATGCCTTCGATCTCGAAACGGATGGCAAGCCAGTCTTCGAGGAGAGTGCTCGAGCCACAGCACCTCAGCTTCCCGCCTACGACCGGTCCAAAGCCGCCGGGGAGTCAGTGTTGCGCGATGTCATGGATCGGGGACTTGACGCCGTGGTCGTGAATCCGACTGGAATCATCGGCCCTTACGACTACGCGCCGTCGCGGATGGGCCAGGTGTTTCAAGCCTTGTTCGCCGGCAAATTTCCAGCCCTGATAAAAGGCGGGTTCGACTGGGTGAACTCACGCGATGTAGCCAGTTCGATCCTGGCGGCCAAGGACCGGGGACGCAGCGGTGAGAACTATCTCCTGCCCGGGCATCAGTGCAGCGTTGCTGAACTGGCTGCGATCGCAGAACAGGTGAGCGGGGCACCCAAACCCAAAATCACGGTTCCAATGCCGCTGGCGAAGATGTGGAGTCCCATTGGTGACCGTCTTAGCCGGCGAAGTGGCAGCGCCCTCACCTTCACCAGCGAGTCCTTACACGCCTTGGAGCACAGCCCTCCCATCTCAGGGGAGAAAGCACGTGAGGAGTTGGGACATGACCCACGTCCAGTGGAAGAGACTGTGGCCGATATCTACAACTGGTTCGAAGGGCGGGGCTACTCCTCTTCGTCGTAGAAACGCAAGAAAGAATGGGTGACGTCGGACACCTTGCCTGCATTGTCCTCATCCCATCCTCCGCGGCGACGGACCGTAACCGTGTTCTGGAGGACAAAGACATGATCGATCCCGATACCCAGATCGAATAGCCGAGAGGCGAGCACGCCTGGCACTCCATCTCCACCCGATTCGGGGGTGATGGCATGACCATCCTGGCCGGTGAAGCTTCTATCGGTGTCGATGATGAGCACATCGCCCATCTCCACCGTGTCCTTGATTTCTACGTTCTGACCCATTGCAAGCGATCGTACTCAGCCGCCGAGACCACCAGAAAGCTCACCGACCTTGTGCACCTTCACCAGGTTGGTCGAAGCCTGGAAGTTCGGGGGCACCCCGGCCACCATCACTACTGTCTCGCCGCTCGCCGCCAGTCCATCAGCCTCGAGATGACGCGCAGCATCGGCCATCTCCGCGTCGGTGGAGTCGCGCCGGTCGAACTCGTGAGCCACGACACCCCAATAAAGGGCCAAGCGACGCAATGTGATGTTATTGGGCGTGAAGGCGACGATCCGCTGCTCTGGGCGATACTTGGAAATGAGACGCGCCGTGTTGCCAGACTCGGTGAAAGCCACAATCGTCTCGGCCCCAACATTCTTGGAGATTTGAGTTGCCGCCTGCGCGACCGCTGAAGCGACATTGTTCTCGTCGCCCACAAAAGCCACCGGGTTCGCTCCACGGTCGGCGAGAGTGCCCTCCTCAACCGTCTGGCAGATTCTCGCCATCGTCTCGACTGTTTGGGCGGGGTAATCGCCAACGGCCGTTTCCCCTGACAACATCACGGCGTCAGTCCCGGACATCACGGCATTGGCGACATCGGTGACCTCGGCGCGAGTTGGCCGAGGGTTGTGGGTCATTGACTCGAGCATCTCCGTAGCCGTCACAGAGATGGCACCTGCGGAGTTGGCGCGAGAAAGGATGTCGGCCTGAATGAGCGGAATCCTCTCCAAGGGGAGCTGCACCCCGAGGTCGCCTCTTGCGACCATCACTCCGAATGCCGACTCGATGATCTCGTCAAGATTCTCCAATGCTTGGGCCAGCTCGATCTTGGCGATGACCGGCGCGTTGCCGGCAAGAGCCGCCACCGATTCGATGTCAGAGGCGTAACGCACAAACGAGGCAGCGACGTAGTCGACACCTAATTCGAGACCGAAAGCAAGGTCGACCTCGTCCTTTTCGGTGATCGTGGCGACAGAGAGCTTGCTGTCAGGGAAGGCGACGCCCTTGTGATCCAAGAGGGCTCCGCCCTGGGTGACTCTGGCCTCGAGACATGACTCGCTGGTGTCCACAACCTCCAGAGTTGCCAGGCCGTCGGCGAGGATGACTCGATGGCCGATATCGACATCGTCGAGCAGCGAGCCATAGCCGATTGGAATCTGCCCGACAGAGACCTGACCTGCCGCTGGAACTAGCTCAACGACGCTATTCGTTTCCAATTCGATCGCTCCACCGACGAATTCCCCGACCCTGAGTTTAGGACCCTGGACATCCTGCATCACTGCGACAGTTCGACCGAGCTCACTTGCAGCTGATCGAACCCAGGCAAACATCTGACGGTGGAAGTCGTGATCTCCATGAGAGAAATTGAGCCGGGCCACATCCATGCCAGCCGCAACCAGCGATTTCACGCCGTCTTCGGAAGCCACCGACGGACCGAGAGTGGCGATGATCTTGGTCTGGCGCTGCATCGGTTCCACGCTAACCGGTGAGGTCAGCCGGTCAGCTTGTCTAGGAGGAGCTGGTTCACCAGCTTGGGATCAGCCTTGCCCTGGGTGGCACGCATCACCTGCCCAACCAGAAAGCCCACCACTTTCACTTCCCCGGAGCGATAGCTTTCTACCGCGTCCGGGTTGGCCTCCAGGACGTCGTCTACTGCGGCTTCGAGGGCAGCTGTATCCGAGATCTGAACCAGATCGCGAGCCTCTGCGACCTCCACTGCGGTTCCCTCACCTTCAAGCACACCGGCGAGAACCTCTTTTGCCGCGGACGAAGAGACCAAGCCCTCATCGACAATCGCGATCAGCTCCGTCAGCTGGGATCCTTCCAACGGCATTTCTGTCGGATCAGTGCCACTCCGCCGCAGCCATGCCGTCACCTCGCCTGTCAGCCAATTGGCGACGGACCTTGGCTCTGCGCCCGAATCGACAGCCGTGTCGTAGACATCACGAAGAGACGTCGGCGCAGCCGATAGGACCTCGGCAAGCTCTGAGTCGAGACCCTGGCTCTGATATCGAGTTCGGCGATCGGCGGGGAGCTCGGGAAGACCCATCCGGATCGCAGTCACCCAGGCCTCATCCATCAACATGGGCACCAGGTCAGGTTCGGTGAAGTAGCGGTAATCGGATGAGCCTTCTTTGATCCGCATGGAGTGGGTGACACCGGCCTCCTCATCCCAGTGACGTGTCTCCATCACAATGGATCCACCGGCTTCGACTACCTCGACCTGACGCGCAATCTCATATTCCACTGCTCGCTCGAGTGAGCGGAAGGAGTTCATGTTCTTTATCTCGACCTTGGTTCCAAGCTCAGCCTGATCATCAGGGCGGATCGAGATGTTGGCATCGAATCTGATCGAACCTTCTTCCAACTTGGCATCGGACACGCCCAACTCGGCGACCAACGATCTCACCTCCTGGGCGTAAGCCCTGGATTCTGCGGCGCTTCTGATGTCTGGCCTTGTGACAATTTCTACCAAAGGAACACCCGAGCGATTGAAATCAAGAAGTGTCGACTCGGCCGAGTGAATACGGCCGCCATCGCCGAGATGGGTCGACTTGCCGGTGTCCTCTTCCATGTGGGCGCGCTCGATGCCCACTCGAGTGGTGGAGTCGTCGACCGTCACATCCAGATAACCGTCGTGGCAGACCGGAATATCGAACTGGCTGATCTGATAATTCTTGGGCAAATCAGCGTAGAAGTAGTTCTTTCGATGGAAAACCGAGCGTTCGGCTACTTCACAGTTCAGAGCGAGGCCGATCGCCATGATCCATTCGATTGCTTGAGCATTGGCGACAGGCAATGCTCCGGGAAGTCCGAGGCACACCGGACAGATATTGGTGTTGGGTTCGGCACCAAACTCGACAGCACAACCACAGAACATCTTGGTGTTGGTGGCAAGCTCGACATGGATCTCGATACCGATCACCGGTTCGTAGTTCATGGCGTGGGCGGTTTGAGGGGAAGTCATCGGGCGGGAGGCTCGAGGGGAGTCATACCGCCACCTCTTCGAGCACGGGTCTCGCGGTGAACGCGGCGAGACGCTCGACTTCTGCTGCCACCCTGAACAGAACCGGCTCGCCCAATGAGGGGGCCATGACATGAAACCCGATCGGAAGATTCTGGTGATCTAGGCCTATCGGAACCGAGATACCCGGATCACCGGATAGGTTCATCGGGATCGTGCAGATATCCGACAGGTACATGGCAAGTGGATCGTCCACTCTTTCGCCAGCGACAAACGCAACCGTCGGGCTGGTCGGTGACACCAGCACATCAACGCGTTCATAGGTCCGGGCCAAGTCTTCCCGGACTGCAGCCCTTACCTTCTGGGCCTGACCATAAAACGCGTCGTAATAGCCCGCAGAAAGTGCGTACGTCCCGAGCAGGATCCTTCTGATCACCTCCGGGCCGAAACCCTCAGCTCTGGTCCGGGCCATGAGAGCCTCGGTGGTGGCTCCTTCTGCTCGATGTCCATAGCGAATCCCGTCGAAACGGGCCAGGTTTGCGGACGCCTCGGCGGGAGCGATCAGGTAATAGGCCGACATCGCGATGTCAAAAGTCGGAAGAGAAACTTCCACTACCTCGGCGCCTTCGCCGGCGAGTCGTTGCACCATTCCGGCCACGGCTTCTTCAACAGCGGGTTCGTACCCCTCTCCGGCCAACTCCTTGACCACGCCCACCTTGAGGCCGTGCAGGTCCTTGCCCATTTCTGAGCGAGGATCGGGATACTCCCCTGCGTATGAGGTCGAGTCGAGCGGGTCGTGACCCCAGATAGCCTCGAGCATGACTGCTGCATCGTCGACACTCTTTGTGAGCGGGCCGATCTGGTCCAGCGATGACGCGAAGGCGATCAACCCATAACGACTGACCGTGCCATAGGTTGGTTTCATCCCGACAATTCCGGTCAGAGAGGCCGGCTGGCGAATCGAGCCACCGGTATCCGATCCGAGTGCTCCAAACGCCGACCCGACAGCTACTGCAGCGGCCGAGCCGCCTGATGAACCACCAGGCACCCGACCGATGTCCCAGGGATTGAATGAAGCGCCGTAAGCCGAGTTCTCGGTCGACGAGCCCATAGCGAACTCGTCAAGATTGGTTTTGCCGATGAGAACCGCCCCAGCGTCTCTGAGTCGAGTCGTAACTGTCGCGTCATACGGCGGCAAATATCCGGCGAGCATCTGCGATGAAGCAGTGGTTTCCAGACCGCGGGTACACATGTTGTCCTTCAAGGCGACCGGGATTCCATGGAGCGGGCCGTGATCGATGCCGTCGGCAAGATCGGCATCAGCCTTCGCCGCGGCCTCGGAGGCGCCTCCGCGGTCGATAGTCAGGTAAGCATGAAGCTGTGCCTCAGTCCGCGAGGCACGATCCAAGACGGCGGCCAGCAAGTCGGCTGAAGTCGTCTTTCCCGACCGAAGTCGTGCGCCGGCCTCTGCGATGGTCAGGGCGTCGAGAGTCACTCGGTATCCAAGGCTGGGGGTACCACAAAGAAACCGTCCTGAGACTCCGGGGCCTGAGCGAGGACTTCGTCGCGGTCGAGTGAGGTGCGCCGTTCATCGGGACGGAAGACGTTCACCAACCCGAGGGGGTGCTCTGATTCAGTGCTTGGATCACCTTCGAGTGACTGAACCTCAGTGGCATAATCGAGGATGTCACCGAGTTGCGCCTTATAGCCGTCGAGTTCGGCTTGGCTCAGATCGAGACGAGCCAGATGGGCGACATGGGCGATATCGATTTCTATTGGCATGGTCGCCGGAGTGTAGAAAGCCGTCGCGGCTGTCTCACTTCGATCAGTAGGTCGGACAGTTGACATCGATTCTCATATCGACAATGATCTATGTATCGACAGTCGTCAATATGAAAGGAATCCAATGAGCCGAGTCCAACTTGCTCTCAACGTGACCGACCTCGACAAAGCCATCGACTTCTATTCGAAGGCTTTTTCCGCAACGCCGAACAAGGTTCGAGAGGGGTACGCCAATTTCGCAATCACCGAGCCACCGCTCAAACTCGTTCTCATTGAATCCAAGGAAGGCGGAACCCTCAACCACCTCGGAGTCGAGGTCGAGACCACCGAGGAGGTGGTGACCATGACCCGCCACCTTGTCGGCGAAGGCCTCACGACCGAATCCGAACTCGGCGTCGAGTGTTGTTACGCCCGCCAGGACAAAGTCTGGGCCAACGATCCCGACGGTGCCGAATGGGAGTGGTACACCGTTCTCGCCGATTCGGATGTCATGATTCCCCAACTTGAGCCAGTCAAATCGTCATCGTGCTGCTGATCCGCTGACGGAAGCTCCTCACTCCTTACGCGGCACCGCTCTCACCCTTGGGCTGATCGGTGCCGTGTTGGCGTCTGTGGCGACGATCATGGTGGTTTGGGGCTCGTCCGATTTTGGCTCGCCGAGCGTTGGTGTATTGATCAGAGTCGCCGGCATTCTTCTTGCGGTCGCCCTGGTACTCCCCACGCTACGAAAGCCATCGATGACGACACTCCTGGTCGCTGGCGTTGGGCTCGTTCTGGTTCTGCTGCGGCCAGGGTTGATCTGGGCGGCTCTCCTGGGATGGGTGGGCTGGGTTCTCTTCAGTCGTCAGCCCAACACATCGGACAACGACGCATAAGCCCAGTCGAGATCCGCGAGAGCTACCGACTCATCGGGTTTGTGTGCAAGGGCAGTCTCCCCGGGACCAAAATTCACTCCAGGAATGCCACGTTGAGCCAGCTGGGCCACGTCGGTCCAGCCCTGTTTGTGTGAGATCTTGTTGCCCGAGACACCAGCCAACGCGACAAACAGCGGGTGGGACGCCTCTGGGTATGCCGCGGGGGCCGAGTCGAGAACAGCAAAGACATCTGCCTGGGAACAAATCCGCCGAAGGTGATCGATCGCCTCGTCGAGACTCCGATCGGGTGAGAAACGGTAATTCACATTGAGTTCGAAGTGCGACGGGATGATGTTGTTGGCGACCCCACCTTCTGCCCGAGTCACCGAGATCACCTCCTTGAAATGAAGACCTTCGATTTCGTGAACCTCCGGCTTCAATCCGTCCATGAAAGTGAGGAACTCCCCCGCTCTCGTCACGGCGTTGCGACCCAGCCACGGCCGAGCCGAATGCGATGCCTCGCCCTCGAAGGAAACGGTGGCGTTCACTGATCCCTGGCAACCCAGATGCATCTCCCGATTGGTCGGTTCCATAACGATGCCAACTTCGGCCTTCTCGAGAATTGGTAAAGCGTCGAGAATGGGCCCTAGGTCATTCCCGTCCATCGGGCCTTCCTCCCCTGCGTAGAAAATGCCAACGATGCGCTCGTCCTCCAGATCCTCGAGCAGGTGAATCATCACGGCCAGACCCGATTTCATGTCGGTGGCACCGAGGCCATGAAGCCGATCACCTTCGATGCGTGCACCCACATGTCCTTGCAGTGGGACGGTGTCAGTGTGGCCAACGAGAAGGACACTGCCTGGCTGGGGCTCACCCACCACCAATGAGTTCAATATCTGCTTGTGGGGGAATCGACCGAGACGATCGGCGATCCCATCGCGAACGGCGGCCTCGTTCCCGGTTTCGGAGGGAATATCAACCAACCAGGCGAGAGTCTCAGTCAGATTCGGCACGTCGGGAAGGTAACAGCCGACCGCTATTCTGCGTTAGGTGACCCAAGCTGGCGCACACGCTCTAGGAATCGCAACTTTCGCGGACGAAGAAATACTCGATGTTTGGTATCCCGATCCTCATTCGGTGGATACCGCCCATCTGGAGAATCTTGTCGGCGGAGACGAAGCGAGAGGCGTTGTTCGACGCATCGTCGAAACCAGGATCCCCGACCTCAACGCTCCGCCCGCGGATCCTGCCGACGCCTACTTGCGTCTGCACCTGATCTCACACCGAATCCACCAGCCGAACGACATCAGTGTCGAAGGCATTTTTGGTGTCCTCAACAATGTGGTGTGGACCACCGAGGGGCCATGCGCTGTTGAGAGGTTTGCCGACACAAAAGCGAGACTCGTTGCCGCCGGTCGGACTCCTGCTGTGACCTCGATCGACAAGTTTCCCAGGATGACCGACTACGTCGTCCCAGATGGGGTGCGAATCGCCGACGCCGATCGAGTTCGGCTCGGCGCCTATCTAGGCGAGGGCACCACCGTCATGCACGAGGGATTTATCAATTTCAACGCCGGAACCCTGGGCACTTCGATGGTCGAAGGGCGGATCTCGTCTGGAGTGGTGGTCGGAGACGGCACCGACGTTGGCGGGAGCGCCTCGATCATGGGAACGCTTTCTGGTGGAGGCACCGAGACGATCAGAATCGGTGAGCGGTGCTTGCTCGGCGCCAACTCGGGTATCGGGATCTCGCTCGGCGACGACTGCACCGTTGAGGCAGGTCTGTACGTAACCGGCGGAACCGTGATCACACTGCCAGACGGTGGCATGGTCAAGGCTCGTGAATTGTCAGGAATCGACAACATGCTGTTTCGCCGCAACTCTGTGAGCGGGACTGTTGAAGGTCTACCCAGAACGGGAACCTGGGGAGGGCTCAACAAGGCCCTCCACCAGAATTAAGTGATCTAAGACGGGTCACCAAATGCCATACCGCCTCATCTACATCGGTCTTGGGCTCGTCGGTGTCGCCGCGATCGCGCTCGGATTTGTGTTCTCGGCAAACGGTGAGTCGACTGCCCTCCCCGACGCTCTCGAGTCGGTCTTCCCCGAGCCCGGCGATCTCGTGCCACCCCAGACCGGTCTCGTGATCGATCTCCAGGTTGGCTATGCCGCCGAAATTCTCGTTGACGGCTGGCCGATCACTGACGACGCCACATTTGTGGAGGCAACCGGGGTGTACCGATGGGCGCCTTCGCCGTCGAGCCCGACGATTCAGGTGTGGACACCCGGCGAGCACACCGTTTCGATCAGATGGGACACCTATACCGGCTTACCCAACCCCGGATCGTACGAATGGTCGTTCCGAGTGGGTTGATGGACCGGCAAGGGTCCAAGACTCAGCGTGTCACACGACGTCGCACTCGAAGCGGTACGTGCGGTCAAGTATGAGTTGGAAATGGATGAACCCTTCTCCGGTAGTTGATGCCTCTGCGATAGTCGACCTGCTCGCTTGGTGGTCTACGGCTTCGGAGATCGTCAGGGTCCTGGCCAAAGAAAATCTCCATGCCTCTGCCCATCTTGATCTCGAGATCGTTTCAGCCCTCGCTCGGCTCGAGCGACCTGGGAGCGTCCCTCTTCCAGAATCCGCGGAAATGTTGAATGAGTTCGACTCGATGCCGGCTGAAACGGCATCCGCTCACACAATGAGGCTCGAGGTATGGCAGATGTGTAATCAGCTGTGGGTCTCGGATGCTTTCTATGTGGCACTGGCAAGTCAATTAGAGACAGCGGTGTTGACCACAGATGCCACGCTGGCTCGGGCAACTTCGTTCGCGCGATTCAAGGCTCCTAGCCGAGAACCGACACACCTTCGGCAAGAACCTTTTTGAATATCTCACCGTCGATGATCGGGATCCCCAATTCCTCCGCCTTGCGTGACTTCGATGCCCCCGGTGACTCTCCCACCACCAGCGCCGTCGTCTTCCCGGACACCGAACCAGTGGCTTTACCGCCCCGAGACTCGATCGCAACCTGAGCTTGCTCGCGGGTGAACCCAGGCACGGTCCCCGAGACAACAAACGTTTCTCCAGCGAGAAGATCAGATGCGACATCGTCTTCGACGTCGTCGAGAAGACGCACCCCGGCGGCACCCAGTTTCTCAACCAATTCGCGATTGACTGGATCCGTCGACCATGTGCGCACCTCGGTTGCGATCACCGGACCGATCCCCTCGATTTCTGCGATCTCATCTTCCGTTGCCTCCATCAGCGATGCAAGCCCTCCAAAGTGTCGGGCCAGGGTTCGGGCGACCGTCCCACCCACATGGCGAATCCCGAGTGCGGTGAGCAGTCGATATACCGGCCGACCTGAGGCGGCGTCCACCGCAGCCTTCAAATTGTTGACAGAGATCTCACCCCAACCCTCCTCTTCGAGAAGTTGGTCAATGTCAAAGGTGAAGATGTCGGCCGGATCTGAGATGTAGCCCTTGTCAAGCAGCAGATCGATAGTGCGATATCCCATGTGCTCAATGTCCATTCCGCCACGACCGGAGAAATGGAACAGCCACTCTCTCACCCGGGAGGGGCATTCGAACCCACCGGTGCACCTGGCCACCGCCTCACCCTCAACACGAACGATGGGATTGCCGCAGAACGGGCAGTTCTCAGGCATCTTCCATTTCTTCTCTTTGCCTGTTCGCGACGAAACCACAGGGCCGACCACCTCGGGGATGACATCACCGGCACGACGCACTATGACCTGGTCTCCGATTCTCAGGTCTTTGAGCGCGACCTGGTCCTGGTTGTGCAATGTGGCCATACCGACAGTCGCCCCACCCACAAACACAGGGTCGAGGATCGCAAACGGGGTCGCCGCCCCGGTCCGTCCAATGTTGATCCATATGTCTTTCAGGGTCGTGACCTGCTCTTCGGGGGGGAACTTGTATGCAATGGCCCAACGTGGCGCCTTGGCGGTGAAGCCGAGTCGATTCTGCTCGGCCAGGGCGTCCGCCTTGATGACTACCCCGTCGGTCTGATATGGCATGTCGTGACGGCCTTTCTCAGCCTTCTCCACATACGCGTAGACGTCATCAATGGTGGGCAGAGCCGAACTTGCGGGGTTCGTGCGAAACCCGAGGGTCTGGAGGAACTCCATGGTCTCGTGGTGGCTCGCAAATTCGGGACCGCCTTCCATCAATCCGAGTTGATAGACCCAGATGTCCAGACCCCTGGCAGCGGTCGCAGCGGTATCTTTCTGTCTGACCGACCCGGCAGCGGCGTTGCGGGCATTGGCGAAGATCGGCTTGCCTAGCTCTTCTTGACGAAGATTGAGTTCGTCGAATGCCTCATACGGCATATAGACCTCACCACGCACTTCGACCACAGAAGGCATTTCGTCGCCAAGGAGCCGCAGTGGAATCGAGTGGATGGTCCTCAGATTTGGAGTGATGTCCTCACCGGTCGTGCCGTCCCCGCGAGTGGCACCGGTTGCGAGGACACCGTTTCGGTAGGTAAGAACGACGGCAAGCCCATCGATCTTCAGCTCGCAGACGTAGCCGGACGGCGCGTCTCCGAGTTGTCGCTCGATCCTCGACTCCCAAGACTGCAGATCCTCTCTCGACTCGGCGTTGTCGAGAGAGAACAGCGGTCTGAGATGATTGACAGGCTGAAACAAGTCACCGACCGGAACACCGACCCGCTGGGTAGGGCTGTCAGGTGTGACCAGATTCGGGTTGTCGGCCTCGAGCTTTTTCAGCTCTTTGAGCAGGACGTCGAACTGGGCATCGGAAACCACAGGATCATCGAGGATGTAATACCTTTGATTGTGCTCCCGAATCTGGGTACGCAGCTCATCAATGCGTTTTGTGGCCGATGGCATCAGATCGACGTTACAGCCGGTCAGTCACAGAATTGTTCGGCCGATCAGGCCGCCACCGAGCACCCTCTCACCCGAATAGAACGCGACCGTCTGGCCCGGAGACACCGCATGCTGGGCTTCGTCGAACATGAGGCTGGAACCCTTGAGAGTCGCCGCAACCGGTTCGCCATGGGCTCGAAACTGAGCCACTAGCGCTCCGTCGCCTTCGTGGCCGTTGGCCCACGTGATGTTGTGAAGCTCGACCCCGATCACTTCGAGGTCGTCCCGATCTCCCACGACAACGGTGGACGTGGTCGGGTCGATTCTGACGACAAACTTCGGCTCACCAACCGCGACCCCGAGACCCCGACGCTGACCTACGGTGAATCCGACAATGCCGTCGTGGGACCCGAGAAGATCGCCTTTGGTGTCGACGACCCTCCCCGGCGTAAACACCTCGGGCGCGTTCTGCTTGAGAAATCCCCGATAATCCCCCTGACCGACAAAACAAATGTCCATCGACTCAGGTTTATGCGCGCTCCGCATCCCCATCGAGGCGGCGATCCGACGCACCTCCTTCTTTGTCAACTCACCAACCGGAAACTCCACTCTGGACAGCTCATCACTGGTGAGCATTGAAAGGACATAAGACTGATCCTTCGCCGGATCGGTGCCCCGCAACAACACACTCAACCCGTCGATTACGCGTACGCGCGCATGGTGGCCGGTGACCAGGATCTCACACCCAAACTCGTCGAGACGGTTGAGAAGCCGATCAAACTTGACCGTCCGATTGCACTCGATACACGGGTTGGGCGTCTGACCAGAGGCATAGTCGTGGATGAAACGGTCGACGACACCATCTTTGAAATCATCGGTGTAGTCGAAGACGTAATAGGGGATCCCAAGTTCGGCGGCGACCCTACGTGCATCCTCAGCATCGGAAACTGTGCAACAGCCCGCAGTCGGGGCCTCTCCGTTGGGGCCCGACCAAAGCTTCAACGTCACCCCGATCACATCGTGACCAGCGTCTTTCATGAGAGCAGCGGCGACTGACGAGTCGACCCCACCCGACATCGCGACCAGCGCCTTCATCGCAATTTCCCCACAAGATCTCCGACGATGGCCGCGGCATCTCGGGCCTCGTCAAGGGTCGATGTCCAACCGAAGCTGAAACGCACGCTCTCACGTGCCTCATCGGCAGTGAGACCCATGCCTTCGAGGACATGGGACACAGTGGCGGCACCCGATTGGCAAGCCGACCCGGCCGAGGCAGCAACACCGGCCTGGTCCAGACGCATCAACAGCGACTCATTTCTGACACCCGGGAATCTGACATTGAAATGATGAGACGACCGATGATGTGATGGAGTGTTGGGGATGGCGCCTTCGACGCTCTCAAAGATGATCTTCTCGAATTCTGCACGTGCCTCGCCAACCTCTTCGTTGAAACGATCACGATCCCGGTCAGCGACTTCCATTGCGGTCGACAAACCTACGGCACTTGCCACGTCGTGTGTACCCGACCGGCGACCCAGTTCTTGGCCGCCGCCGTGAAGAATTGGCTCCAACGCGATGCCCTCACGGACAAACAGAAATCCGGCGCCTTTGGGCCCGCCGAACTTGTGACCGGTGATCGTCATCATGTCGATACCCAATTCAGAAACATCGAGATTCTTCGACACAAAAGCCTGTACAGCGTCGGTATGGACCAGGACCTCGGGGAATTGATCCTTGATGGCCCGGGAGATCGCGGGAAGATCCTGAACCAATCCAGTCTCGTTGTTCACCAACATCACCGATACAACTCCTGTGGCGTCGGTGATTGCTTCCAGAATGTCGTCTGGACTGACAAACCCACTGCTGTCGACCTCGACAACTTCTGTCGGATCATCGAAACGACCGAGAAGGCTTACGGTTTCGAGCACGGCCTCGTGTTCAGTGGTCACAGTGACGACACCGTTTCGTGGTGAGGTATTCCAGGCCACACCTTTCAGAGCGAGGTTGTCGGATTCGGTCCCCCCCGAAGTGAACACGACCTCCATCGGTTGTGCCCCAATCAGCGACGCTATCCGTTCGCGGGACTCCTCGAGGGCGTTCTTAGCCTGTCTCGAGACGCCGTGGACTCCAGAAGAGTTGCCAAAAACGTCAAGAGCGAAGGGCTTCATCGCATCCCAGACCTCGGGATGCATTGGAGTGGTCGCGGCGTGATCGAGATAGATCATATGAAGGACTCAATTGTCGCATAGCCTGGGACTATCGAGGAGTCCACGCTGGCTCAAATCAAGGTTTCACAACAAATCAAACAACCGCAGGAGCTGGTGTGGAAAACCATCTCCAATCTGACTGACCATCCGACATGGATGAAAGACGCCGTCAGCCTCGAGTTCACGACGGACCAGACGAGCGGCGTTGGAACACACATGAAGGTCGAGACCAAGCTCGGCCCGTTCAGAACGATTGACGTGCTCCGGGTGACCGGCTGGGAGGAAGGCCATCACATTGTCGTTGAACACCGCGGTGTCATCACCGGAACCGGTCGCCTGGCAGCACTGGCCGACAATGGGACGACCTTGGTGACTTGGACCGAGACCTTACGATTCCCGTGGTGGCTGGGTGGGCCGGTGTCAGCCTGGGTAGCCAGACCCTTTCTGAAGTCGACGTGGCGAAAAAACTTGCGGAGGCTTGACTCGCTCCTCAGTTCCCCTTGAAGTGGGCTTCCCGCTTCTCGACGAAGGCATTGACGCCTTCGACTGCGTCGTCGGTGGCGAAAGACTCTTGGAAGGCCTCCCGTTCCACGATCATCGCGTCGTCAAGCGAGACTCCACGACCGTCAGCGAGTGCCCTCTTGGCTGCGGCGATCGCCGCAGTCGCCTTCGTCGCCCAGACAGAGGCATCGGCAAGTGCCACATCGAGCACTTCGTCGGCCGGTAGCACCTTGTCGGCATATCCGATCTCGAGTGCTTCGTCGGCACCTACATGACGACCGCTGTATGTGAGTTCCTTGGTCTTTTGGAAGCCGATGACCCGTTGCAGACGCTGGGTTCCGCCCGCCCCCGGAATTATTCCGAGCAGGATCTCTGGCTGACCGATCTTGGAATCCTCTGCCATGTATCGGAAATCACACCCGAGCGAAAGCTCACAGCCACCACCCAACGCGTAACCGTGTACAGCGGCGATGGTTGGTTTGGCCAGGGCGTCGAGGACAGCAATCGCATCTCGAAGATCCGAAGCGCCAGCCTCTTTCCCTCCAGAATCGAAGATCTCTTTGAAACCCTTGATATCGGCACCAGCGGCGAAGTGAGGCTGACCGGTGACTACAACAGCGCGAATTGACGGTTCCTGGCATTCAACGAATGCCTCCTTCAATTCCAAGGAAAGCTGCTCGGACAATGCGTTGACAGGGGGACGATTGAGACGGACAAGGGCGACGGAGCCATCAACTGAGAGGTCTACGAATTCCATGCCGCGAGACTAGACCCCAAGTTGGATGTCTTACCCACGGGAGTACACTCGTCCACAACGGGGTTGATCTGAGGGACTGACATAAGTAGTCGTCGCTGAGAGGCGGATCAGCACCTGTGCCTACGTGGGGCCCGGGTCCGGTTCCTCTCCCCTCCCCCACCCACCGGCCCGGGTCTCACGACCTCTTCTAGAGAAAACCCGCAGAAGGTTCTGCGGGTTTTCTCATTATCTACTCTGCTTGGGTGCCCGGGGTGGGTTTCGAACCCACACGAGCCTCAATCGGCTCAAGGGGGTTTAAGCCCCTCGCGTCTACCGTTCCGCCACCCGGGCTTACGGGGATTTGGGGGTCGTCCCCCAAAGGTGGCGGCCTTCAGGTTAAAGCGAGTAGTTCCATCGCGACACCATCGAGACTGTCATCCTCGGAAATCGTGGTCTCGTCGACTCCAAGTGCCTCGACAATCTTGGTGGCGATGACAGTCCCGGCCAAGATCACCGGCGCCCGATTTGGGTCCAGACTGGGAATTGTTGCCGTCTCCTCGATTGTCAGCTGTTTCAGTTTTTCTCCGACCCGATTGAGATCGTCGTTGGTGAGAACGAAGCGGTGGACACGCTCGCGGTCGTAGCTCGGAAGCTCCTGGGCGATGGCAGCGATGCTTGTCCAGGTTCCCGCCACGCCAATGTGGGTTTTGAGCTCTCGGCGATCGACTTCGCCAAGGAGGTCGCCCACACTGTCGATGGCTGTGGCCAATTGACCAATATCAGGTGGCCGGTCTGGAAGAAGACGTTCCGTCAGCCTGACAGACCCAATGTCGACAGATTGACTGGAATCGTTTGTGACAAACTCGGTGCTACCACCGCCGATATCCGTCACGGTTATGTCTGACACGTCTTTGAAACCTTGAGTAGCTCCCGCAAACGCATATCGCGCCTCCTTGTCACCGCTGATCAGGCTGGGCCGAACACCGAGGGCATGCTCCGCACGGTCGAAGAGCTCCTCGCGGTTGGCTGCGTCACGGGACGCCGAGGTGGCGATCGCCATACGCCGCTCGACACCCAAGCCATTCATGATCCCTCGAAAGCGGTCAAAGGCCCCGATGGTCCTGGCAATCGCCTCGGTGGAGAGGACCCCCGTAGCGTCTACACCGACGCCAAGACCCGTAACCTCAACCCATCGTCCGTCCTCATGCACACCATCAGTTATGAGAAGACGCATCGAGTTCGTTCCGATGTCGATAACGCCGACCTTGGGTCGGTCGACCTTCACGGAAGGTTCACCCAATTCGGATTCGTCTCACCATCGAGGACACAGGCCTCTTCGCAGTTGAGTGGCTCGACCCAGTCGCTGACCGCCTCACCCACCGGGTTGGTACCACCGGCCCTCGTGTGGGCATAGTGAGCGTGCAGGCACTTGACCCCGGCTCTGGTCCCGCCGACACCGCCTGATGGTCGAGGGCCCTCTGTGTTGCCGAGAGTGCGGTCACGTTCTTCTCGGTACGATCGGTGGGCCGCTTCGAGAGCGGCGCCGAAGTCCTCGTCAGATTCTGCCTTGGCCTCCATACGCTTTACACCGCCGGCACCTTCGAGTCGCCCGATTCGGGTCGTAGCCAGCGGACATGACAGCCAATAAAGAGTTGGGAATGGCGTGCCGTCGTCGAGGAGCGGAGGAACTCGTATCACGACCGGCAAATCGAGATGGCACCGGGACACGACTTCGGATTCAGCACGAAGAGGACGGCCTATTTGAGCTTCGACGACCTTACGGTCATCAGAGTCGGTCACATCAGGACTCTAAGTCGGCGCCAGTGAGAAAGTCCCAGAGTTGGTCAACCCAAGTCTGTCGCTCCGGCAACTCGCTCAAGCCCGGCGAAGCGGCAGGAGCCCGATTCTCCTCGGGTGGGTCGAGGACGACATATGCGGTCTCCCCGGGACGGACGTAGCCGAGCTTCTCACGGGCGAGCTTCTCGATCTCGCCATCGGTTCCAAGCGCAGTCACATCAGCTTCGAGTCGGGCATTGTCTGCCTGCAGGGCGGCAAGTTGGGCGCGAGCGGCATTCACCTGACGCTGCGAATCGAAGATTTGACGCGTGGGAACTACCTGGGTCAGAAAGGCCGCACCCATGAGAATGAACAGAAGAGTGGTGATCGCAGCCCCGGGGCGCCGAAGGATCGTCATGGGGATCTCCGGAAGGTGTCCCAGCCAGCGAAACGCGCCTCACTGCCCATCATCTCCTCAATCCGTAGAAGCTGGTTGTACTTGGCGGTTCGCTCACCCCGCGCTGGTGCACCGGTCTTTATCTGACCAGCGTTCGTGGCGACTGCCAGGTGGGAAATGAACGTGTCTTCGGTCTCGCCGCTGCGATGGCTGATCATGCGACCAAACCCGGCGCCTTCGGCCATTTCCATTGCATGAAGGGTTTCCGACACAGTGCCGATCTGATTCACTTTGATGAGAATCGCGTTTGCGGCCCCTTCGGTGATCCCACGTCGAAGAATGTCTTCGTTGGTGACAAAAAGATCGTCGCCAACAAGTTGCACCCGACCGCCAAGCTTCTTGGTCAGTTCCTTCCAACCGTCCCAATCATCTTCGGCCATGCCGTCTTCGATTGAAACCAGTGGATACTTCTCAACCAGAGCGGCCAGATAGTCGACCATTTCGCCAGAGCTGAGATCGCGACCTTCGACCTCGTAGTGACCCTCCCGATAGAACTCGGTTGCGGCGACATCGAGCGCAAGTGCGATCTGGGTCCCGACCTCATATCCGGCCTCCTCGATCCCCTCTACGAGCAAGTCGAGGGCCGCGTCGCTCGTCGCTAGGTCGGGTGCGAACCCCCCTTCGTCACCAACATTGGTAGCGAGCCCACGTCCGGCCATCACCCGTTTCATGGCGTGATAGACCTCAACTCCGGCGCGGAGCGACTCCGAGAAAGATCCGAGCCCGGCCGGAACCAACATGAACTCCTGAATGTCAACCGAGTTAGCGGCGTGGGCACCACCGTTGAGCACGTTGAGGCAGGGAACGGGAAGGAGACGCGCCGAAGGCCCACCCAGGTACCGAAACAGCGGCAACTCGACACTGGCCGCGGCTGCTCGAGCCACGGCTAGTGATGTCGCCAGAATGGCATTGGCCCCCAAGTTTGCCTTGTTGGGGGTGGCGTCGAGGTCTGTCATCGCCAGGTCGATCTGCTCCTGACGGGTCGCGTCGCGTCCGATCAAGGCCGGCCCGAGCGTGTCGTTGACGTGCGAGACCGCCTTTTCGACACCTTTGCCCATCCAACGTTCACCACCGTCGCGGAGTTCAACCGCCTCGTTGGTACCGGTGGATGCTCCGGAAGGCACGATGGCGCGGCCAAACCCGGATCGGGTGAAGACTTCGGCCTCGACAGTCGGGGTGCCCCGGGAGTCGAGCACCTGCCGGGCATGGACCCGCTCGATAGTGGCGCTGCTCATTGAACTTTCTGACCGTTGCTAGCGGCGCCAAACTACCACCGCGCCTGTGTTGTTCAGGTGAGCGTGCCGGTCAGGCTGTAGCGAGTAGGTCCTCTTCCACCCGGACCAACATTCGCTCAGCCCACCGCGGGGAGAAGGCTGCCGGCAACGAGACCAGCATCATCGTTGTGGCGCTTCTCGAGCGATTGGGTCTGGAAATCTGGGCAACAACTGTGTAGTTGCCGAAATGGCGCTCTGTGAACAACATCATCAGAACCGCGGCGACACGGGCGGCACTGAGCCGTGGCAGATCCACTGCATGGAGTAGTCGGCGGAAGGAGCGGACTCGCTCGAGGGCCAGCCGCATCAGATCATGTCTTGCTCCAGCGACCACCTCAGCCACATCGCCATCCCCTCCTGAGCCAAGATGAGGCTTGAGCGCTGGGTGGTAGGCAACCCCACGCTGGAGATCCTTTTCCACATCTCTTGTGATGTTGGCCAGCTGTATCAGCTCGGACGCCTCAAGCGCATCGGAAGCGTGTTCCCCGGTGGGCGCGTCGAGCAGCAGATCCATCGCAAAAAGCGCAGGGAGACCCATGACTCCGCGGCAATACTCGAGAACGTGTTCTTGGTCGCCCATCACACCACCCTGCTGCTCAAATATGTGGGAAGAATCGATCATCGCCAAAGCCATTTCCTCAACCAGCTGAACGACACGTTTCTGGGCATTGGGACTCAGATCCAGGAACACCTCATCGACCAGACGACAGCGTTCGACCAGTAGCAGATGTGTCTGATCGCGGGCATCCGGAGCCTTCGCTGTGGGTGCAGGCGGCGCGACTGTTGGCCGTCCGGTTGCGAAGCGGTCAGCAAACCCTGCCATCGAGAGCCGCGCTTCTGGCCGCGATGGGGAGAGATCCTCGTACGTGTCCAACATTCGTGCGTAGAGGTAGCCCACGGCCGCTACCCGCGCCGCCTCCTCAGGTAATAGAAGGATGCTGACTGAAAAGGAGCGGGCTGCATGAGGCAGAATCGCCCAAACGAACTCCTCAGGATCTTCGATCGAGCGCAGATGGTCGAACGGGGGGTGGTCGCGGTCGAGAGACACACCGCGAAGCAGCAACCAGATTCGACGAAAAAAGAAAGGCATGTGCGACACCACCGCCAAAACCTAGTGGGCCGAGTGGTTTTGCCCACAATATTCGGTTGGCTGGAATGCTTGTTGATCCATCGGACGTGCTACTCGCGAACCCACTGGAGAAACCGCGTCAACCCTCCCCAATCATCCACAGATACAAGGGTGTCACTGATCTGCTGGCCTACCTGGCCGAGTTATCGGAACGGGTGACGGTGATGCCATCGCGGTGACCGCCCGGGCCAGGCGACCCCAGCCGTCTCACATCCAAATGCTCAGGCAGTCAGCAGCGCCGCCCACATTCAGCACTGCAACTGACCAGAAATGAACCGGACCCGAGAGACAAAATCGGACCAAAACAGAACCCTGGTTTGTATGTCATGCGGAACGTCTCGACGGCAGGCCTCGTCTAGCGTCGGGTGAGGCGACCGCGGGTGCAGATCCACTTCGCGGAATACGCGTCGTGTTGGATCGAATCAAGGTGTGGGCCGGCTCGGCTGACAGTCCTGTACGACTTGCCGAAGTAGAACGCTGGCTCAACCAGGCGGTACGAACGTACAACCATGCTCGAATCGTGATCGACCCTTCGGCGCCGGGAACCTCGGCTCATCGACTTCGACTGCGACCCTTACGGTGGACGGTTTGGCCGGTGACAACGTACCTACGATGCCGCTGTCAATCACGACCCGGACGGCGATAGCGACGGAACCTTGATAATTCATCTTTAAGAACTGAAGCCAAGGCTGGCCCGATAGCTAGAGACAAATGAGAGACCCCGGGTGATCACCGGGGTCTCTTGTGTCTCACTTGATTGTTCTGGGGTCAGGGTCGGGCCGGAACTCCCTCAGGCGGGCCGGAAGGGACATCCTCTGGGACTCCATCGCCGCTGTCGGCGGCGTCGGGAAGATCAGTCAGTTCGGGTGCTCCGGCGTTCTCGCGTGCCAAGTTAGCCACGCCTTCACCGAAGGTCCGGCCGTCGAACTCTTCACCCAACTCGAACTGGTCTGCTATCCAGCGAAGCATTTCGGCCACGCGGTCGCGCACTACCTGTGACTCATCCTGGTCGTTTCCGGTCTGGACTTGATCGGCGGCGTCTCGCAGGGAATCGGACGCGCTGGATGCGCCATCAGTGCCGTTGTGCTCGGATTGGGTTCCGCCCTCACCTGCGCTGTCCGCGGCGTCGGAGGCGTCGGGGGCGTGGTCGTCGGCGGCGAGTCTGCCGTCTGTCGACCGGGCTTCCGCTTCGGCGAGGTGGTCGTCGGCTGGCGAGTTGGCCGCTAGCGCCACCCCGGTCAGCCCGCCTAGGAGCAGCACGGCGCTCAGGAAGGTTGCCAATTTCGCTCTCAGTGTCAACTCATGTCTCCTTGATAGGTTCGTCTCCTTCACGATTCACGGGCCAGCCCGAAAGCTGCGCTCGATGTCCCGGTTGAGTGTTGCGTTCGTCTTGTAACCGTCGATGACGCACGGAGGGGTACGCACACATGAGAATTTCTTTCTGGAAGACAACGATCCCGAGGCGCCCGGGGGTTGGTTGGGAACTCGCAACGGTGAGCAACGGCGGATTTTTTCAGGCATCGCCCCAGCGGCCGATAAATACACGTGGAACGCGTGAGGACAGCCCTTTCCACGGAAAGTTTCCAATCGGTGCTCGACGCGGCGCGCTCGGGCGCACCCTGGGCGTGGTCACGACTTGTGGAGTTGGTCGAAGGAAAGCTTGCCGGATACGTGCGGAGACTTGGCAGTTCCGACCCTGACGACCTCGTGGGAGAGACCTGGCTTCATGTGGCCCCCGTGTTCTCGGTGAATTCGTGGGGATACACCTTCCAATCAGGCATGGCCGGACCCAAACTCGACGACACGTCGGCTTCCACGCTGTTCAGCGTCGCACAGGCATCGGATCTCGAGACCAGTGATCGGGGTTTCGTCGTGTCATCGGACGGGACCACCACAACCAGCTCGTCAACCACATCGACAACAACGTCCACTAGCACCACGACGACAACGTCGACAACCACCACGACGACAACGATCCCCACGGATGTGCTCACCAGTGAGTCAACGAACCAGGGGCGGACGTGGACTGCGATCGTTACTGGACCCGATTCCCTATTCGGCACTTTCGACGGGGTCGACGGCACGTGTGCAGGAACGACGTGCACGTTGTCGGGCATTGCCAAGCGTGTCGGGTCGGTGACCTTCACGGCCAGCGAACCAATCGATGGCCAATCGATCGTGGTCTTCAAGCCCTGACCGAAACGCACCCACCGACGGAACACCGCACACGACGACAAATATGAGCAGCACTTAATACCGGTTGTGGGCGGCTTGGTTGTTTCGACACTGCGTCGGTTTGGATCCGACTTGTTGTCGGATCGCCGTTTGGTTTCACTTCCGCTGATGCGGAGCTGGAGCCTGGCATTTCGACCAACCTGATCCACTACCTGCCGGTCGTGACCACTTTGGTCGCTGTTGCTTTCTTTCGTGTGCTTTGGCTGCATTGGCAACGTGACCCATCGGCCCGGTACGTAATGTGGTGGATGATCGGTGTCGGCCTTTATGGATTGGGCACGCTCACCGAAGCGCTGACGACGCTCTTCGGATGGAGTGAACCGGTATTTCGCACCTGGTACATAGCTGGAGCCTTGCTCGGTGGTGCTCCATTAGCTCAGGGCACCGTGTACTTGCTTCTCCCCAA
>CAXMOW010000028.1:0-407 GCA_964195235.1 uncultured Acidimicrobiia bacterium
CAGTTCGACACTTTGCTCTACGACCGTTCCTCCACGTCTGTTGAGTCCTCCACCCTAGGGGTTTCTCGGCGATCCGGATACAGATGGTTGTCGGCGATGTATTCGTAAACCGCCTCGGTCACCAGAAATCGGAAGGGGTGACCGTCGCGAGAGAGATTGCGAATGTCGGTCCCGCTCACTTCCAGAACGGCCATGTCCAAATAGACCGCATCCGGGATTAGATCGCCAATCATCATCGAGTCGGTCCCAGGACGGGGAAGCACAAGGACCGTGGTCCGCGCAAGAACATCCTCGAAACGGTCCCAGGTTTGAATCCGCGATGCAGCGTCAGCGCCGAGTATCAGGAAGAGTTCTTCCTCGTCCGGGAACGAAGCCAAAGTGTCTGCCGTGAACGTTGGACCGTCCCG
>CAXMOW010000028.1:417-22097 GCA_964195235.1 uncultured Acidimicrobiia bacterium
GAACCTCCTGATCATCAAGGGCGAAGCCTGCCACCCCGTCAATGGCGAGCCTGGTCATTTCAAGGCGATGCTCCGACGCCATCACACCTGCCTCGGCCTTTTGCCAAGGCCTACCGGCGGGAATGAAGAGCACTCGATCGAGACTGGCCTGATGCAGTGCTGTTTCTCCAGCATGAAGATGGGCGACGTGAATCGGGTCGAATGTTCCGCCGAGAATTCCGGTTCGCACGGGACCGAGGATAGGGCTGAGGAGGCGTCACTAGACGTAACGCTCTGGTGATATCGGTGGCTTGACACCCCATCTGATCAGCTGGATCGACGTATTTTCCCCCGATTCGCGTCGACATATGGACACCCGGCTCTCCCTTCTCCACACCCGCAGTGCCGATAACTTGCCCACGCCGGACGGCTGCGCCACGAGTAACGCCGACTGTTGCTAGGTATGAAATCGACACTTTGAATCCACTCACCGGCTGGATGGTCACTGACTTCATCCCGGCGACACTTCCGGCGAAGCTGACGGTCCCGGAAACCGGTGCAGCCACATCGTCTCCGACGTCTGCGGCGAAGTCGATTCCCCAATGCCCGGCGTACTGCCCCGATGGGGAATATGGCTCGGTCACCGCGCCGTTCACGGGTGTGATCAAACAGACCGCCGCAACAGCCAAAATAGAGAACACTTCCTTCTCCCCTCCCCCACCAAGATATCGCCGCTCACTTGCGTCTACTAGTGGGGCGACCGCTACCTTGAGCCGTTGCCAGAAAGGACTTGATGACAACCACCCGATTGGGCCTCATGGGATTCGGCCGGATCGGCCGCAATGTCTTCCGGCTTCTGCATGCTCGTGACGATCTGGACATTGTCGCCATCAGTGATGTGGCCGAACTGAAAGCCCTCACATACCTCCTCAGGTATGACTCGATCTACGGGCGTTTTCCGATCGATGTTGTGTTCGAGAACGGATATCTCAACTGTGAGGAAAAGAGGATCGCACTATTCCAAGGACGCACACCCTCAGACGTCTCTTGGGCAGATCACGACGTCGACATCGTTCTGGACACGACTAGCCGCTACCTCGATCGCAGCTCGTTACAGGGACACCTCGACAACGGAGCATCACATGTCATCCTCACCTCAAGCCCTGCATCTGGTGGTGATATACCCCTCCTCCTGCGCGGAGTCAATGACGAAGTACTCGAAATCTCGCCAGATATGGTCGCCTTAGGGTCCAACACATCCAATGCAGCCGCACCAATACTGAAATCGTTGGATGAGGCTTTTGGTCTGGAACGCGCCTACATGACCACGGTCAAGGCGATGTCCAACTCGGGGCGTCTAGCCGATGTGCCCACCGACTCCTACCGGACCAGTCGCGCAGCGGGAGAAAACATCATCCCCACCGACACCAATTCGGCTGAAATCATCATCCAAGCGCTGCCCACGATGAGGGGCAAGATCTTGGTTACGTCGCTCAATGTGCCAGTACCAGACGGCTCCAACATCGACATGGTCGCTCAGATTTCGAGCACCGTCACAAACGACACCGTGAACGATGCAATGCGAGACGCCATTGAATCCCAATACGAAGGTGTCATCGAATACGTGGACGATCCAATCGTTTCCTCAGACGTTCGTCTCGACTCACACTCGGGGATCTACGACAGTCTCGCAACACTGGTGACAGGTGGAAATCTGGTGAAAACGATCACCTGGTTCAACAACGGGTGGGGTTACTCCCATCGCGCCATCGAAGTTGCGTCAACGATTGCTACCCAGTTGAACGGAGATCCGCGATGAAGGTCGCCATTAACGGATTTGGCCGTATTGGCCGCACCGTATTTCGGATTATCGCCTCGCGAGTCGACTCGGACATTGATGTGGTAGCGATCAACGACCTATCTGACGACGACATCCTCGCCTACCTTCTGGAATACGACTCGGTGATGGGTCGATTTGACCAGGAAGTCAACGTCGAAGATGGAGTGATGACGGTCGGCGGCCACGAGATCGCCATGCTCATGGAGCGTAGTCCGGCGCAACTCCCATGGGCCGCACTCGATGTAGACGTTGTCGTTGAGGCCACCGGAGTATTCCGGGATCGTGCCTCGCTGGAGAAACATCTCCAGGCAGGAGCCAAACGGGTGATCCTCACAGTCCCTTCCAAAGACAAAATCGACGAGACCATCGTCCTCGGGGTAAACGATGAGAACCTCGACGCAGACGACCTGATCGTCTCAAATGCTTCTTGCACAACCAACTGTCTGGCTCCCCTGGCGAAGGTGTTGGACGACGCATTTGGGATCAAGAAAGGCGTAATGACCACGGTCCACGCTTATACCAACGATCAGCGTCTGGCCGACGTCCCCCATGCAGACCTCCGACGCAGTCGCGCTGCAACAGAGAACATCATTCCAACGACCACCGGGGCTGCCAAGGCCGTAGGTGAGGTGTTACCCGATCTGGATGGGAAGTTGGACGGTATGGCGATGCGTGTCCCTGTTCCCGACGGTTCGACGGTCGATCTTGTGGTCGAATTGGAGAAAGACGTGACTGTTGAAGAAGTAAACGCTGCTGTTAGGGCGGCGGCTGATGGTCCACTCAAAAACATCCTCGAATACAACGAAGACCCCATCGTGTCGACCGACATCATTGGCAACCCCCACTCATCGATCTTCGACGCTGGTGGCACACATGTGCTGGGAGGGAATCTGGTCAAAGTGATGTCGTGGTACGACAACGAGTGGGGCTACTCGAATCGAGTTGTTGATCTCATCGAACGGCTCGGCGAGATCATGACAAGCGAAGCGGCCGGATAGCGAGCGCAGCGAATACTGTCATCACCGCGGCCCCGGCAACGGGGATCGCTCGCGAACCTGTTGCATCGGCGATGAACCCCGCAACTGTCGGACCAATGGAACCAACCACCAAGAACACCGTCCCCATCAGCCCCATCGATGTCCCCAGGCTTTGTGCGCTGAATATTTCAGACGAATACATCCCCACCAGAGGCGAGGTGGCCCCGATCCCAAAGCCTGCCAGGGCGGCGTAGATCGCCGCCAACCAAGGCTCGCCGGCAAATGCCAGAATCATGATGCCGGCGCTGGTTGCCAAGTAGGCGAGACGAAGCGACCCGATGACACCAAATCTTCTCACGATCGGCATCAGCGGTAGTCGGCCAAACAGTTGAGAGAATCCCCGGGCTCCAGCCCAAAAGGACGCTGCCGCCAGCGGGAGCCCCGCTGCCGTCATCGCCGGAACCTGATAGACCAGCAGAGTTGCGATCCCGATACCTGCCATGCCTTGGGCCAGGAGAAAACGACGGGCCGTGGGCTGCTTTAGAGACGTTCTGAGCTCACCGAGGACGTTGCGTGTTCGTGGCATTTCTGATGTCTTGGTCGTGATGACCATGGCGCCAACCAGCAAAGCCAGCGCCGCTGAAATCGTCAGCAGGCGCAGGGTTAGTCGCCATCCAATCGGTCCCACGAGCAGAGCAGCCATCGGCATATAGATCGCACTGGCGAACGCTCCCCAGATAGTCAAAACAGCAATGGCACGACCTGTCGATCCTGGAGCGATCCGTACGACTGTGGTTTGGGTGATGTGATAGAAGGCAAGCGCTCCCATAGTGCCGCCGCCGATCGCACCCGCAATCACAAACGTGGCCACAGCGGTTGCCCCCGCTGCGACCTGGAACGCGGCGAGAGTCACCACCGCTGCCAAAAGAAACACGCCGCGACTGCCAAATCTGTCGAGCAGCCAACCCCCTGGGATCGACGCAAGTCCGCCGATCAGGATTGAAGCCGAGAAGGCCGCTGTAAGGGCCGGCTCGCTCCAGCCCGTGTCGGCGATGATGGGGTCTAGGAGAACCCCAAACGCGTAGAACCAACAGCCGTATGTGGTGATGGTGATGACACCGAGGACGCCAATCCGAGTGCGAGGTATACGGGTGGCAATTGGCATCGGGCCACGTTATGACCCTTTGCGTTTCGACCGTGTTTCGACCGTGTTGCGCGTGCACCGCGTGGCGAAATCCGCTACCTGTTGCTATAGCAACGAGACAGAAGCGAGTGGTCTACTCGAGCAGTGAGAGAACAGTGGACCTGAAGTCGTTCGGCTGGAACGGTTTGGTCACAAACGCGTCGGCGCCACCCTCATTGGCACGCCGTCTCGACTCCTCTTCGGCGTGCGCCGTAAGCACGACAACCGGAATTTCCTTCGTGGTGTCATCCCCGCGAATGCGGTCAAGGACTTCCCAGCCGTCCATTCCCGGCAACCCGATGTCGAGAACAACGAGATCAGGCGATTCCGAGCCGACGGCCGTGAGACCAGTCTTCCCGTCATCACGAGTGATTATCTCGAGATCGGCGGCCCGAAGACAAACCTCGATCAGCCGGCGGATAACGGCCGAATCTTCAACAACCAAAATTCGTGAGCCCATAAAACACCTCAATATCACAGCCCGTTGAGAGCCTCAGGAACTCCATCGGCAGCAGAAACCCCTTGGTTTAGACATTCTGCACGGACTTTCCAGTGGGAAGGGTGAGGTTTTCAACAAAGTCCTCCAATTGACGGAGGGTCCTCACCTCGTGCACGGAAGTGCAGTGTTTCGCATAGTTGGACATGGTCGAATCGCCGGTGTCCCAATACGCGTGGGGTTCGGGGTTCAACCAGACAACGGCGCGACATGCCTTGGCGATGTCGCCCAGAATCTTGTCTCGAGGCGGTCGGTAGTTGTTTCGGGCATCGCCGGTGATCAAGACTGTTGTCCGCGAGGTCAGCTGGCTGCCATATCGGGTGTAGAAAGCCTCCAGGGAATTTCCGTAGTCGGAGTGACCGTCGAGCCAGACCACCTCAGCCTCGGTAGTGATCCGATCCACCGCCGATCCGAAGTCGATCCCGGGGCCGAAGTAGTCGGTCACCTCGTCGATGGTGTCAACGAATGCGAAGGAACGCAGCTTTGAGAAGTGAGTCGACATGGCGTGGGTGAATTGAAGCGTGAATCGGGAAAATGTCGCCATCGAGCCTGAGATGTCGCAGAGCAGCCACACCTCCGGACGATGTGGCCTGGGGTGTCTGAATTGGGGATCAACCGGTACTCCGCCGGTGGCAAGCGATCGCCGCACCGTTCGGCGAAAGTCGAGCCGCCCTGTCCGTCTCTTCCTGCGCCGGGCCAGACGAGAAGCGAGCTTCCGGGTTAGTGGTCCGATAGCTGCCTCCATCTCAGCGAGTTCGGCGCTTGTGGCATGCATTAGATCGACATCTTCGACGAGCGGCCTGCGCAACGTTCGAGCGACCGCTTCCCTTCCCCGGTCCGCCACCAGACGACGTCGAATCTCCTCTTGGATCTCCTCGCGGAGTGTCTCGAGGCGGGCTTGGACGTCTTCTTCAACGAGACGTTGTTCGAACTCTGATAGCTCTTCGTCGCCAAGCAGAGCCTCAATTAGCTGTGCTTCCAGTTCGGCCATGTCAAGACGGCGCAACGTACGGTAGAGGTAGTAGGTGCCTCCTACCGGTCGACCGGGCTCCATCCCAGCGAGGTGATCAACCGCCTCCCGTGCGCTGCGTCGCATCGCCTCGTTGTCAAGACCGGCAAGAGCTTCCAGGAGTAATTCGAGAAGATTGTCCAGATCGAACTCGGTCTGTTCGAGACGATGGCCATCCTCCGGCAGGGATTCAGGAAGATCTTCCGGTGACAGAGGGTCGGGGCCATGCGAATCTGCGGGGGCCGGCACCATCGAGAAGTAGACATCGAATGCGGTGTCGAAGGCACGCTCGTGACGGAGGTTCTTGACCAGAGTGGCTCGCAACGTCTCGCGCAGAGCGACTCGTCGGTCGATATCGATCGACTCGAGAGCTTGCATCGCGTCAATGGCCTCAACCATCGAAACCGGTATACCTGCCTCGCGGAGTTCGTCGATGAAACCTGTGATGACGGTGAGCATCAGCCTTGGGGGGTGGAGGTCAATTCCTTCGCGGTCTTCTCAATATCGGTCTGATACTTGAGCAGGACATGGAGCGTGTCGCCGAGCACAGTCTCATCGATGTCGTCAACCGAAAGGGCGATCAATGTGCGTGCCCAATCAATAGTTTCCGAGACGGACGGTGATTTCTTCAGGTCGAGACTCCGAATCGAACGCGCCACCTTGGCCACCTGGGTTGCGAGATGATCGGACAAACCCGGAACCCGAGCACTAAGGATCTCAGTCTCCCGCTCCGGATCCGGGTAGTCGATGTACAGAAAGAGGCAACGACGTTTCAGGGCTTCGCTCAACTCGCGGGTGTTGTTGGATGTAAGAAACACCATCGGCTGGCTTTGGGCATTCATCGTTCCCAACTCAGGAATCGAAACCTGGAAGTCGGACAGGATCTCAAGGAGCAACGCTTCAGTCTCCATCTCCACACGATCAACCTCATCGATGAGGAGAACTACCGGCTTCGGCGACCGAATCGCCTCCAACAATGGTCTGGCCAGAAGGAACTCCTCTGAGAAAATGTCGTGGGAGATGCTGTCCCAGTCATGGTCGACATCGGATTGGATTCGAAGGAGCTGCTTCTTGTAGTTCCATTCGTAGAGCGCCTTGGCCTCGTCAAGGCCTTCGTAACACTGAAGCCGAATCAAGTCTCGTCCGGTAACGGTGGCCATTGACTTTGCTAGCTCCGTCTTCCCTACGCCTGCGGGACCCTCGATCAGGACAGGTTTGCCCAAACGATCAGCTAGGAAAACGACCTGGGCTATGCGGTCGTTTGGTAAGTAGCTGGCGCTGCGAAGTGCTTCCGCCGCCGCCTGGGGACTATCGAATTCCATCTCACTCCTGGGATACGGGGATCATTCTACGGGTCGTGACTTTCAGAGCCAGATTGCATTGAACTTCACCATCCCATTCGGGCCGCACAGGGTTAGCCTGGAGCTTCTGTGCCGACACAAATCAGGCGGAAATGCGAATAATCATCGTGGGAGCCGGGGCCGTCGGTTCCCATCTGGCGGAGCTACTGTCGTCTGAGGGGCAAGACGTGGTTGTCATCGAGGATGACGAGCGCCGGGCAGCACAGCTCCAAGAAACAATCGACGCTCTTGTCATTCACGGAAACGGCGCTTCGGCTCACAGCCTCGAAGAAGCAGGAGCTTCGAAAGCCGACCTCCTCATCGCGGTATCGAACAGTGACGGTGCCAACGTCCTTGCATGTTTCACCGCGACCGAACTGGGTACGACCACAACAATCGCCCGGATCGAGGATTCTGAGATCCGAGAGGGTGCCGACCGTCTTGGCGTGGATGTTGTCATCGACCCGTCCGCCACCGCCGCCGAAGAACTGGTCGACATCGTTGGTCTCGGAGGAGCGTCCGAACTCATCCAGTTTGCCGACGGCAAGCTGGTGATGGTGGGTGGGATCGTTGCCCCGAATGCAACCATTACGGCAGGACCGCTACGCCAGCTGAGGGTGCGCGAGGCGGAGTGGGGTTGGGTCGTGGCCGCCTTGGTTCGTGACGGCCGAACCATCGTTGCCCACGGTGACACCCTCGTCCGAGCCGGTGACCACGCATTGTTGATGACGACAGACGACCGGGTCGAAGATGCCACGCGTCTGCTCGGATTGAGACTTCGCCACCTGGACCGGGCAATCATCATGGGAGGAACCCGTCTAGCTGAACTGACAGCCGATCAAATGACTGATGCTGGACTGTCAGTGGTCATCGTCGACGAAGACATGGATCGTTGCAGTGTCCTAGCCGCTCGGCACTCACATGCACTGGTGATTTGTGGCGACCCCACTGATCCCGAGGTGCTGGCCGATCTTGACCTGGGTCCCAAGGACGTCGTAATAGGTCTGACAGGGTGGGACGAGGTGAACGTCCTCGGCTGTCTGGTTGCCAAGGCGAGCGGTGCCGGAATGGTGATCGCCAGATTTAATCGCATCGCATACGTCGGACTCCTCTCCGGAGTCGGAATCGATGCCGCGGTTTCCTCACGGCTCATGGCCGCGTCTGCCATCCTTCGTTTTGTTCATGCCGGTCGGGTTGAACAGGTGGCCACGTTCTCAGATACAGATGCTGAGGCGATCGAAGTCGAAGTCGAGGCAAAGTCGAAGGCCTGCAACAAGTCACTCCTCGACCTCGAGCTTCCGGTCGGGGTGATAATCGGCGGGATCTCCAGGAACGGAACGACATTCGTGCCGGACGGCTCCACCGTCATTCGGCCCGGCGACCATGTGATCTTTTTCTCACTACCACGAGACATCAAGGAATCCGTGGGCCTCTTCATGGTATGACCACCCAGACCGAGCGAGCCGGCAGCCGACCAACTCTCACTCTGCTCAAGACCGTTGCCTTTGTCCTTGGTTCGGTGTTGCTGTTCGTAGCGATCGCCATGGCGTTATCGGCGATTGTGTCACTGTTGTACTCCGAGTTCGAAACCGCGATGTGGATCTCGGTTTCCGCAGGAATAACCGCCGTCTTCGGGTACACGTCCCGCCGCCTCGTCCGGCGTCCCAAGTCGATCACCGTCAAACAAGGTTTCGCCACGGTGGGACTCGCCTGGTTTGTCTTCTCGATTTTCGGCGCCCTCCCGTATCTGCTGTCGGGAGCGATTCCCAACCTCTCCAACGCCATCTTTGAGACGGCGTCGGGGTTCACCACCACGGGAGCCTCGATCCTGGATGACCCGTCGCTGCTCCCCCATGGGATCTCATTCTGGCGAGCGATGACTCAGTGGCTGGGAGGCATGGGTGTGATTGTGCTCGGTGTCGCCATCCTCCCCCTTTTGGGCACCGGAGGCATGCAGTTGGCGAGAGCAGAGTCCCCCGGACCGACGCCCGACCGACTGACACCTCGATTCCAAGAAACGGCCAAGCGGCTTTGGCTGGTCTACGTCGTCATCACTTTGATCGAAATGGTGCTGCTCTGGTTTGGCGACATGACCGGATTCCAAGCGGTAATCCACTCGATGACCACAATGTCCACCGGTGGTTTTGGAACCGAGCCCACATCAATCGCCTTGTTCAGCGACTACACGAAATGGGTGATCACGTTCTTCATGTTCGTGGCCGGCGTCTCATTTGCCCTCCACTTCCGTGCCTGGAGCAAGCCGTTGGAGTATTGGAAGAACTCAGAATTCAAGCTTTATGCCTTCATCTCAATCGGTGCCATTGTGATCATCGCCGGAGGCTTGATCCGTGGACCGGACTCGCTTTTGGTCGCTGTGCAAGATGCGGCGTTTAACGCGATCTCTCTGGTGACGACTACCGGTTTCGCATCGACCGACTGGGGAATGTGGAGACCGGCTCTGCAGATCATGGTCGTCGGCTTGATGTTCCTCGGGGGTATGGCCGGGTCGACGGCCGGCGGCATGAAAACCTTCAGAATTGGTGTTCTCTCCAAGGCCGCTTTCGCCGATCTGCGCCGACTGGTCCATCCGAGAGGCATATTCGTCACTCGTTTTGGCACACAGCGTGTGACCGAGCCGGTGATCGAAGCGGTGCAGTCGTACTTCCTCTTCTACATGTTTCTGTTCATGACGTCGACGTTTCTTCTCGCTTTTATCGATGCAAACCTCGCAGAAGGGCTCGACCTGGTGACAGCAACCACCGCGGTCGCCGCGTCGATTGGCAATATTGGGCCCGGGCTCGGCGACGTCGGCCCGGCCGGCAACTATTCGGGGTTGCCCGCTCTAGCCAAGTGGATGTTGTCGGGTCTGATGATCGTGGGTCGGCTTGAGATTTTTCCTGTCCTCGTCCTCTTCACCAAAGATCTCTGGCGGCGATAGCCAACGGTTCCCTCGGTACAAGGACATCACTCCTCCTCGTTGTCCAGAGTGAACTCGAAGGCGAGGCCGCCAATGTGAACCTCGTCTCCTTCGACGGCCCCCGCTGCTCTGAGGGCATCATCCACTCCGATGCGAGCGAGCCGTTTGGCCGCCATGTCTGCGGCCTCGGCCATCGTGAGATCGGCGAAACGGACCGCACGCTCCGCAGACTTTCCCTCAATTCGCCAGGCGTTGCCCTCACGTGTGATTTCGAAGGTTGGCCCCAACGGCTGATAGAGCACATAGCCCCTGCGTATCGGGGCCTCTCGTTCAGCCTGATCAACAAGATCAGCAATAGCATGAAGTGCATCGTTGACACCTTCTCCCGTCATCGCCGATAAAGCGCGGGCGTCGACATCTCCGGCCAACCCGAGATCGGCTTTGTTGATCAGGACCAGCTGTGGGCGCAAGGCAAGGTCGGGAGAATATTCTGCTATTTCCGCTGACAGGATCTCGAGCTGCTCTACCGGTGTGTGTGTCTGTGTTTCAGCCGGGTCGAGAAGAAAGACTAAGGCGCGTGAGCGTTCGGTATGTCTGAGAAACTCGTGACCGAGCCCTTTGCCCTCAGCAGCGCCCTCGATCAATCCCGGAATATCAGCGAGGACGAACTCTCGGCCGTCAACAGACACGACACCAAGATTTGGTTCCAGTGTGGTGAATGGATAGTCAGCGATCTTGGGCTTTGCCGCCGACACCTTCGATATGAAGGTCGACTTTCCAGCGTTGGGGAATCCGATCAGCGCCGCGTCAGCGAGAAGCTTCAATTCCAGGGTGACCCACTCTTCGCGTCCGTACTCCCCCTGTTCCGCTACAGCCGGAGCACGGTTGTTGGGGCCAACAAAGGCGGCATTGCCTAGACCTCCGCGACCCCCATGTATTGCAGTGACCTCCTGGCCATTGTCAACAAGATCGGCAATCATCTCACCGGATTCGTTAGTGACAACTGTCCCAAGTGGGACCGGAAGAATCAGGTCTTCTCCGCTGCGGCCATGACGGAGATCGCCCTCACCGTGGGTGCCATTCCCGGCGGGATTATGAGGGTTTCGCTTGTAGCGGAGGAGGGTGCCAACGGAAGTGTCGGCTCGAAGAATGACCGAACCGCCTGCTCCTCCATTCCCTCCCACGGGTTTGCCTTTCGGCTTCCCTTTTGCTCTCACAAACGAGACAACCCCCGCACCGCCGTTACCGGCGCGGAGGCTGACACGTACCCGATCTACAAACACCGGTTAGAACTTACTTGCGTGTCCACAGAAGGGTAAGAAGCACCAGTGGTGCCCACGCTTGAGGGTTATTCAGGGTTGACCGAAACGAGACGACGCTTGTTGCGGACCCCGTATTTCACGGTTCCCGAAGATGTGGCGAAAAGAGTGTCGTCTTTGCCTTTGCCGACGTTGTCACCCGGGTGGATACGGGTCCCGCGTTGACGGACAAGGATGGCGCCGGAATTGACCACCTCGCCATCAAACACCTTGGGGCCGAGACGCCTGCCCGCTGAATCGCGACCATTCTTCGAGGAACCGCCGGCTTTCGTTTTGGACATCTCTATTCCTCCTCTGAAGCTGCGGGCTCTGCCTTCTTCGCAGTGGATTGCTTGGCACCGCTGGGCAGCTTTATCTCGGTGATCTCGATACGCGTGTACTTCTGACGATGACCTTGCCGGCGGCGGTAGCCGGTCTTGTTCTTGTACTTGAAAATGTCGATCTTCGGACCTGCGGTCTCACCGAGAACCTTGGCGGTGACACTTGCCTTGCCCAAAAGAGCCTTGTCGGAGACAGCCGTGCCGTTGTCGTCTACGACAAGCAGAGGAGAGAATGTGAGCTCCTCATCGCCAGTCTTGACGCGTTCGACCTCGATCACGTCTCCTGACTGAACCTTGGCCTGTTTCCCGCCTGCGCGGATGATGGCGTACATGGAAAAACCTCTTCGAAAAAGGGGGAATCGGGGTCAAATGTTACTTCGTCCGCAACACTGAGCCAAGACGGGCCATTACGCCTCGGCTACGGCGGCAGCCGACCCAAGGGAAGCGGCATCGGGTCGAAAAGACTCATCGACGATCACACCACGACCGGAACAATGCTCACACTTGTGCGAGAACTGTTCTAGGAGCCCTGCGGAGACGTTCTTTCTTGTCATCTCAACCAACCCGAGATGTGAGACCTCAAACACTTGAGTTCGAGTTTTATCCTTGGCCAGAGTCTCCTTGAGACGGCGCAACACTTTCTGCTGGTTGTCGATTGTCTCCATATCGATGAAGTCGATCACGATGATTCCGCCAATGTCACGGAGCCGAAGCTGACGACCGATCTCCTCAGCCGCCTCCACATTGTTCTGAAGGACTGTTTCCTCGAGGGTATTCGATCCGACGAACTTGCCGGTATTGACGTCAATCACAGTGAGAGCCTCAGTGCGATCGATCACCAGATGTCCACCGGAGGGAAGAAACACTTTCCGGTCAAGCGCCTTCTTGAGCTGATCGTCAACGTGATATCGATCGAACAACGGAATCGCATCCTCGTAGAGATGAACCTTCGACACCAGGTCTGGCGCTGTTCCCTGCAGATAAGTAAGCACGGTGTCGTAGGACGGTTTGTCGTCGATGAGGAGTTTGCGGAAGTCGCCAGTGAAATGCTCACGGATGACCTTGATCAGGAGTTCCGGTTCCTCATGAACCAATCGAGGAGCTCCACCCGCATCGGCTGCCGACTCGATCTTCTCCCAATCCTTGAGCAATCGCGATATGTCCGCCGCCAGCTCCTCAGCACTGGCGTGGAGAGCTGCAGTGCGAACGATGACGCCGAAGCCGGACGGACGCACTTTGTTGATGACGTCGCGGAGGCGGGTTCGGTCCTCGTCGGGAAGTCGCCGACTGATGCCAACATTGTCCGAGTCCGGGACCAAGACCAAATAGCGGCCGGGAAGGGAAGGCATCCCGGTGAGTCGGGCACCTTTGGCGCCCATAGCGTCCTTAGTGACCTGGACGAGAACCTCGTCACCCTCCTTGAGCACCTGTTCGATTCGTCGGTGGTTGCGGCCACCGTTCTTACCTGGATCGGCCACATCGGATGCGTAAAGCACCCCGTTCTTAGAGACTCCGAAGTCGAGAAACGCTGCCTCCATGCCGGGAAGAACGTTTCGGGTGGTGGCTAGATAGATGTTGCCGGCGAGGGTGTCTGATGCCTCGCGAGCAACGTAGTGCTCGACCAAGACCGGGCCTTCCAGAGTCACGATCTGGGTCTGATGAGAGTTGACACTGACCAGCATCTGCTTTCTTGCAGACTCATCTGGAAGGATGATTTCATCGTCGACCGGTCGCCTTGAGCGGGTTCGCGATGTGGCAAGACCATTGCGCGACTTGGAAGAGCTACCGCTTCCCCCACCTTTCGACCGCGACTTACGGCGGTCATGTTTGGTCTTGGTCTGAGAGGATGACTCGACCCGAGTCACCTCAACTTTTTGTCCCCTTACACGAAGGGTCTTGTGTTCGACGGTCCCCTCGGATGAGGACTTGCGTACGATTTCGGGGCCCTTCTTGCGAAATAGAGCCATGTCATCTCACTCCTCTGCAAACTCGCTGGTTGGCGGGTGGAGTATCCCTGCATGCTGGTAGGGGTCCATCCCACAAAGGCTGGGGTCAGCCGGCGCACACCCGTCCGTGCCGTGGCAGGAACGGGTTGAAGATCTATAACGGTCAAAAGCAACGACCGGAATCTGGCATTGGTCATCATCGATGACCCTCCGAAAGAAAGGAATCTGGCGTCCGACGGACAGCTGTCAGGCTAACAGACGATGACCGCTCCACCTATCCGCCATTCAAACCGAGAGATGGCTGTTCGGGTTCGGTTGGGTCGTAACACATCCGACATCTTGCTTCGTATGCGTCGGTAGCCCCGAGCACCACCAGGTCGTCGGATTGGACGATGCGTTGGGTGTACATTCCGGGACCACCACATCGATGACACACTGCAAGCATTTTTGTGACGTACTCAGCCCTGTCACACAACATCGGGACCGGCTCGAAGGGGCGACGCAGGTAGTCGGTGTCGAGACCGGCGATGACCACCTGTTTTCCTTTGGCGGCCAGGTTGTCGACGATTTCGACAAGACCGTCATCGAAGAACTGTGCTTCGTCTACCCCTATCACCTGTGTCGCGTCATGAATGGCCCGCAGCATTTCGAGGGAATCGACAACCGGCTCCGCACTGACTCTGAGCGAGGAGTGAGACACCACCTCTTCGTCCGCGTATCGGTCGTCGAGTTGGGGCTTGAAAACTTGAACGGGGATTCTGGCGATCTTGGAGCGGACCACTCTTCGAATGAGTTCCTCGCTCTTCCCGGAGAACATCGGCCCGCAGATGACCTCGACCCACCCCTCTGTGCTCCGTCGATACATCGGGGGCGAGCGTAGTGGTCTGTCGCATAAATGGTGCCAACGTGTCTCCGAGGCATCGGCGCCCGACTCGCAAGGACGCACAACGAAGGCCCACCCGTAGGTGCGTCAAGGCGGAGGACACTGCGAGCGGCGTCGAGGGCCGGAGAGACGTAGCAATCATTCATAAGGCGGACAACTCAAGGTGATCAGGTTCACAAAAAGAGCCAGGTCACGCCGACGACGATCGCCACGACGCCCGAGCCGAACATGAGCCTGGTGACCCGCTCCGGACCGCCACTCTGAGAGATCCGTCCGATAAAGAACCCAAACCCGGCCATCCCTCCAACGGCTGCCACCAAATAAGCCAAGAGGTAAAGCACAGCTTCGTTGGTAGGCAAAGCCAGCGCGGGAAGCACACCAAAGAGATGTCCAGAACCGGCCATCCCGTGGAGAAGTCCGACGCCGAGTGCGGCATGTCGATGGGTTGCGTCTCCCGACGGATGAGCATGGAGATGCTCGTGGGCCTTTTCATTGTGATCGTGGGAATGCTGGTGAACTTCAACCCGCCTGGACTTGACGATCGCCCAGATACCGATGGCGATGAGCATGAACCCAACCGCGAATTCGGCCCAAGCCGATGCCGCATCGATGTCGATGACGTTCCGAAAGGCGAGACCAAGCCCGCCAATGATCAACACTCCGAGCCCATGCCCAAATCCCCACTTCGCGCCGGTGAGCGTCGCCCGGGATGGGTCCTTGACGGCGATCGGAGCGAGGGCGGCAAGATGGTCGACGCCAACAAACACATGGAGAAGACCGGCCGCGAACCCGGTGAAGACGGCGATCAAGTCAACTGGTTTTCGCCCGGCACTGGTGTACGCATCAACCACACCGAATTGGCGATGCCGAGGGCGAGAGTCATTGCCAAATAGAACGAACCACCCTGACTGAGGAACGGCAGTGGCAGCCCGGTGACCGGCATGATTCCGACGGTCATCCCAACGTTGACGACAACATGGAACATGATCATCGCGGCTATTCCGGCTGCGATCAGAGCTCCGAACCGGTCGCGCGAGTTGGCCGCAATCACCAGGAGACGCCAGACCAGAATCGCAAAGACGGCCAACACCAGCAGGCCACCCACGAATCCAAGCTGCTCGCCGACGGCCGTAAAGATGAAGTCGGTCTCCTGTTCGGGGACGTACTCGAACGCAGTCAGCGTCCCCTCCTCAAAGAGCCCTTTTCCAAAGATCTGCCCCGATCCAATTGCGCTCTTCGACTGGCGAAGCTGATACCCGATCCCTTGGGGGTCGATCGTGTCGTCGAGCAAGACACGGAGCCGATTCATCTGGTACTCGCTGAGCAGCTCGAATTGGAACACGGCAACCATGCCGACAACGACCGACGACACCAGGGTGACCATCTGTCTCCATGTAGCACCCGCAACGAAGAGCATCGAGAAAAGGATGAACACGAACACCATGGTCGTTCCCAGATCAGGCTCGCGCAGGATGAGGATTGCAGGAACGCCTACCACCAGGACGGCCTGTCCGACCTTCTTCCAGCTCAGAACGCGAGGTCCAATCTCATCTCGCTCCGGGTTTGCCGGGGCGAGCATTCCGGCCAACACCACGATCACAACGACTTTGGCGAATTCGGCCGGCTGAAAATTGAAGAAACCGAGGGGAATCCAGCGATTCACATTGTTCACTGGTTCGAACAGAAACACAGCGAGCAACAGCATCAAGACGACCGCCGAGATGAAGGGGACGATCCCGCGGTATTCCCGGTAGTCGATGTTGGAGACAAGCAGGACCTCGTTGCCGAGTAGATCATCAGCAGGCCAAATGCTGACAACGCCACCATCGCACCGAGGAGAATCCAATCGGTCCGATTATCACGCCGATGGACAGCGACCTCGCGAATGCGGGTAAGAACTGTCATCAGTCCGTCTCCTCGCCTTCGACGATCGGTGTTGGCTCATTCCCTATCAAATACTGAAGAATATGGCGACCGACCGGTGCAGCAATACGTCCGCCGGAGCCGCCCTCTTCGACAAGCACCACCACCACGTACTGCGGATTGTCAATCGGAGCCAACCCCACGAACCAGGCATGGTTGTCACGGTTCGCCGAAGACTGCCCGGTCCCCGTCTTGCCACCGATCTGGTCGAGCCCAGGGCCAAAGTCGGCAAAAGCGGCCCTTGCAGTCCCACTGGTGACGACGCGACCGAGATCCTCGAGAAGGGCTCTTCGCGTCGCCTCACTCATTGGAATGGTCTCGAGCACCGGTGAGTTGATTGCCCGCACCAACTCGCCGTCCTGGTTGAGTATCCGACTCACCACACGCGGCTCCATCACCTGTCCACCGTTGGCCAAGATTGCATACGAAACTGCCACCTGGAGCGGGGTCGCCGTGAAGGCACCCTGACCGATGGCAAAGTCCATCAGGTCCCCACCGAGAAATGGGCTTCCAAGTTCGAGACGAGACGGGTCGAGACGTGGCGGCTGATCCGGATTCTCGATCTGGTACGCCTTCCACTCTTCAAAAAGCTCTCGCGTTGGAACGATCCCGGCGGCTTCGTTGCTCAGGTCAATACCCGTCTCCGACCCATAGCCAAGGTCTTTGGCCCAGTCCTGAATCACGTTCTCCTGAGCCCTTCCTTGAAACGCCTGCCAGGTACCCAGGGCAACTGACCAGAAGTAGATGTTGCAGGAATTTTCTAGGGCGCCATGAATGTCACGCCAGCCGATGTTGCCGGGGTAGTACCAATCCCGCTTGATCTGGGCGGAGCCGTCGGCCAATTCCGGAAGGACCAATTGGCCATCACAGTGGATCAAACGATCGGCAGAGTTGACACCCTCTATGTCTGCAGGGAAGGGGAGATTCTCGTTCTCGATCACCGTATATGTGATTGCTTTGAAAGTGGAGGCCGGTGGATATAGGCCGCTGATGGCGAGGTTGTTGAAGGCTTGAGTCTCGTTGAACTGAGCAAAGGTTTCTTCGTCGATACCTGTTACAAAGAGCTGTGGATCGAAATCGGGGACCGATGCGATCGCGAGCACCTCGAACGTGTTGACGTCTAGAACGACCACCGCCGCGTTCTCAGTCACCGTGAAAAAGTCTTCTCCCTCTTCGCGTTGGGCGTCCTTGACGTCGTTGGAGAGAGCGATCCCCTCCTCCAATGCGAGTTCCACCAATTGTTGAAGCTCGAGATCGATCGTCAGCTCTAGCGAGTTGCCCGGCCGCGGCTCAACAGGCGACCGTTGGTCGATGATCTCTGCGCGGCGCACGCGATATTCGATGGTGCCGGATGTGCCCTGGAGAAACGGATCGTAGACCCTCTCGACACCGAGCTTGCCAATGCGAATATCGGGAGCCAGGCCCGGGTTCTCTTCAAGATCGGCCTCGTCCGGGAGACCGAGGTGACCAATCACGTGAGCCAACGTTGGACCTGACAGGTAGACACGTTCCGGAACTTTGACGACTTCGACGCCAGGCAGTTCGTCGAGCTGCTCATTGATCTGATAGGCAATCTCGTTGGACACGATTGCCACCTGAAATCTGCCGTTGATCTCGGCGTCTTCATACATCTGATCGAGCTCGACAGGGTCGATGGCGAGAATTGCGGACAGGCGTTGTACCAGGTCCTCACGCTGGTCTGGCTGGACGAAAGTCCGATCGATTTCGACCGCCGGGATCATTCGACTTGTGACGAGAAGGGTTCCTGTGCGGTCGGTGATGTCGCCACGGGGAGCGTGGGTGGTCTTCTGAATCCAGGTCTGCTCCTCGGCAGCCTGTGCGATCGCGGGTCCTTCGGCCACTTGAACAAACCAAAGACGGAGCCCCACGACTGAGAAGAGGGCAATGAACACAAATCCCAACACGGAGAGCCTGACCGCGAATCTCACGAGAATCGCAAGGCTGTTGTGTCGCCATCCACCACACGTACAAAGAGCGGGGCGAAAACCGCTGCAAGGAGAAGGTTCGCAAGCGGCACCACAAGTATCCGACTCGCAACATTTGGCCCAAGAAGGCTGCTCTGACCAAAAAGGGTGCCGATGAGGACCAACAGCAGAACTCCTACAAGGCTGAGAATGCCGGCCCACAATGCGGTGGCAAACCGCCCAATCTCAGCGCGCTCTCGTGTCCGCAGCCCGATGTAAGCGACAACGGTGAACACAACGGCGCGCAATCCGAGCAGAGATGATCCGAGCAGGTCTACCAACAAGCCGGCGAGGAACGCTGTGCCGAGCACGAGCTCGGATCGGGTACGGGTAAGGGCGAGCAGGATTACGACCAGCATGACAAGATCAGGCGAGACGATGCGAAGCTGGCCAAAAAGCGTTGTCTGGATGACTACGGCGGCAACGAGAATGAGGCCAACGATCAGACCCTTCGGAAGACGCATCAGCCGTCACCCTCGAGTGTCGTCGTGGTTGTCGGAACTTCGGTAGTGGTCGTTTCCTCGATCGGCACAACAGCATCGTCGTTGGTCACAGTCACCGGATCAGGTGGCCACGCCAGGACAACAACTAGACGCAATGTGTCCGAATCGACATATGGCTCCACGGTCGATCGCAGCGAATCGATCGATGGGGCGGCGTCTTCGATCACCTCGCCTACCGGGAGACCTGCCGGGTAGTTGGCCGAAACTGCCGAGGTGAGGACTCGGTCGCCCGCAAGGACCGGATCGCGGGCGTCGAGGACCTCGAGTCTCATTTCATGAGAGCCAACCTGCGACAGCAATGTGCCGATCTGGTCACCGACAATCACGGTGAGAGCCTGGCGATTGGCAGTGATCGGCACGATGGTGGCGCTGCCCCTCGTCACATTCTTGACGGTTCCGACTACGTAGCCGTTGGTATCGACCACCGGTTGTCCCACGGCCACACCATCGGAGGTCCCTTTGTTGATGATGAGCGCAGCATCAAAAGCATCGGGGCGACCGATGACATTCGCAACAGTCCTTCCCAACTCGTCGCCTGCGGCTTCGAGGTCGTAGAGCTGCTCGAGTAGCTCGAGACGGGCCAGCTGGTCTTGCACCAGAATGAGCGATGCGAGTAGTTCGGCGTTCTCGGATCGCAACGCGACATTCTCTTCTCTCATGCCGGCCATGTTGCTTAGCGAGTCGACCAAGTCCGCAACCGGGTTCACTACCACCGCAGCACCCTTCTGAAGGGGAGAAACGAGTGTCTGTGTGCCGGTGCGGAGGACACCGACGACACCACCTCCCTCGAGACGAACATCAAAGGTCATGAGTAGGACCCCGACGACCACAAGAGTGACCAGCGTGGGGAGAAGGCGTCCGCGCGGCTCGTTATCGAGCATGATGGAGACGGGTTCGGGAGGTCATGGGCGAGCCGATGACGCCAGCACCGAATGCAGCGCGTCGAACTCCTCCAGACACTTCCCCGAGCCGAGCACCACCGAGTGCAGCGGCTGCGCTGCAGTGACGATGGGCATCCCCGTCTCGTGGGCCAGACGATGGTCTATCCCCACTAAAAGTGCTCCTCCTCCAGTGAGCACAATGCCTCGTTCGACGATGTCGGCTGCGAGCTCCGGCGGCGTCTTGTCGAGGGTGTATTTGACTGCATCAACGATCGCCTGTGTTGGCTCCTCGATAGCCTCTCTGATCTCCGGGCTGGAGAGCAGAATGGTCTTGGGGAGCCCGCTTACGAGGTCCCTACCCCTCACCTCCGCAGAAGGTTCATCCGCATAAGGCCAGGCTGAAGCGACCGCCAGTTTGAGCTGCTCGGCAGTCCTCTCGCCTACAAGAACGTTGTGCTCTTTCTTGATCCAATCGATGATTGCAGTGTCCAATTCGTCGCCCCCGACCCGGATCGACCGGGACACCACAATTCCTCCAAGTGAGATCACTGCGACCTCTGTGGTTCCTCCACCGATATCGACAACCATCGAGCCGGAAGGCTCACCGATCGGCAGTCCAGACCCGATGGCGGCGGCCATTGGCTCCTCGATCGTGTAGGCACGTCGGGCACCTGCGTGATAGGCAGCCTCCTCGACCGCACGCCGCTCAACAGGTGTGATCCCTGAGGGGACACAAACAACAATGCGGGGTCGTGCCCACCTACGGCGGTGCACCTTTTGGATGAAATAGCGCAGCATCTTCTCGGTGATATCGAAATCAGCGATGACCCCGTCACGGAGGGGGCGGATTGCCGTGATGTGTGAGGGGGTACGGCCGATCATCCGTTTGGCTTCCATACCGACGGCCAATGCTTTGCTGGTTTGTGAGTTGATGGCAACAACGGACGGCTCATTGAGCACAATCCCGCCACCGCGCACGTAGACGAGCGTGTTTGCGGTACCGAGGTCGATGGCCATGTCCTGGCCAGCAAAAGAAAAAAGGGTTTCAGCCATAGCTGAGAATGACTCCCGGGCGGACTCCCGAATTGTAGATGTCCTCGCGCTCTTGTGCGATAGAGATCTCGGTGTGCGCGCACAGCGGCGTGCTGAGTAACCCTTTGTGCGCACGCAACATGGCTAGTGACGAACCACTAGTCGAAGAAGATCTCAAGCTCTCGGGCGGCGCTTTCCGGGCCATCGGACCCGTGGACGAGATTGTGAGTGACCGCCAGACCGAGGTCGCCACGAATAGTGCCAATTTCTGCATTCTTGGGGTCGGTGGCACCCATCAGTGTGCGACTCACCGAAATCGCATCCTCACCAGACCACTGCATGGCCACAACCGGACCAGAGGTGATGAAGTCGAGAAGCTCAGGAAAGAAAGGCTTCTCAACGTGCTCGGCGTAGTGACGGCGAGCGAGGGTTTCATCAATTTGCAACTTTCGGATCTGTTCGAGCTTGAGACCTTTGCGCTCAAACCGGGAGACGATTTCACCGACGAGGCCACGGGCAACTCCGTCGGGTTTGACCATGATGAATGTGTTTTCTGAGGGCATACGGCCGATAACGCTATCGAAGCCGGTGAGATTGGGCGAAGTCAGTCGGCGAGGATGTCGCGGGCTGCACCCACCAGATAGAGAGACCCGGTGATGAGGACAGCCCCATCTGGTCCTGCTTCGGCCCGAGCCATATCTATCGCATGCTCGACTGTATCCCCGACGATGACTGGGACATCAACGATGCCGGTCACACGCTCTGCAAGCTCTGCCGGCGACACCGCGCGCTTGTTGTCAACGGCCGTGGTGATGACTCCTTCGATCAAAGGCGCAAGATGCTCAACCATCAGTTCAACGTTCTTGTCCCCCATGACCCCCAAAACCAGATGCCAGCGGGTGGTGGGGAATTCTTCTCGTAGAGACTCAACCATTGTGGCTATGCCGTCTGCGTTGTGGCCGCCGTCCACCATGACCAGCGGGTTGGATCCCAGGGCTTCGAGGCGCCCGGGTATGACAACCGCCGATGCCGCATCTCTGAGGGCATCAATATCGAGCTTGTCACCCAGAAGTGCCTCGGCTGCTGCAATAGCAGTGGCGAGATTGGTCACCTGATATCGACCACGGAGAGGAAGGAACACGTCTTC
>CAXMOW010000028.1:22107-22445 GCA_964195235.1 uncultured Acidimicrobiia bacterium
AAGTGTCTTCGGCTCCTTCGATCGTCGCCAGCCAACCCCCGACTCCACGCGTCACGTCCTCGATCTGGTAATCGACGCCGAAACGCCGATGGTGAATGCCAAGCTCGCGACTCGTCTGGTTGGCGGCATCAAGGGCAGCATCTGGCAGCGGCCCAGTGACAAGAATCGAGTTGGCGCCGGCTATCGCAAGTTTCTCCCTGGCAATAGTGGCGATGTCGTCTCCGAGATACTCGGTGTGGTCCACACCGATGGACGTCACCACACAAACCTCGGCATCCACCACGTTGGTGGCGTCAAGACGGCCGCCCAAACCGACCTCTAGAACCACTGCGTTTACC
>CAXMOW010000029.1:0-19980 GCA_964195235.1 uncultured Acidimicrobiia bacterium
GCGATCTCGGCGTCCCAGTTGGGCTGATGGAAGAAAGCCATTGATTGTCTTCGTTCACTGCCCGCTACGTTCGTATCCGGATTAACAACTCGATGCAACGTCGAACGCCAACGGTCGTTGGTCCACATCGCCATCAGATCACCGAGGTTGACGACGAATCCGTCGGGGATATGGGGAACGGCAAGCCATGAGCCGTCACTGACAAGAACTTGAAGGCCGCCGGTGGCTTGGCCCGGCAGCAGGATGGTGATTGTCCCGTAGTCAGTATGCGCTCCAGCGCGAATCTGTCCGGGTGGGGGTGGTGTCGCCTGGGCGGGATAGTTCAACGCGCGTAGGGCTGAGAGATGACGATCGATCTTGTCGTCGAAGAATGACTCTGAGATTCCAAGAGCAGCAGCACACAACCTCATGAGGCGGGCAGCTAGCCGTTCCATGTGGTCGTAGTACTCCGTCCAAGCCTCCTCGAATTCCTCGGGCCTCTTGGGCCAAACGCGATGATCAAGCGCAAAGCCGCCCAAGTCCGCTACCTCAGGACGTGGCGGGGGGCTAAGACTGAACGACTCGTTGAGATCCCTGGGAGCTTCCTCTCCGCCCGAAGCGGCGAGCGACTCGGTGGACATCTGGGTGTAGCCGTATGGGTAGTCCACCCCTCCACGAACGCTCAGCTTCTCTGCAAGCGGTCGATCAAAGAAATGGGTCGACGCCGACCAAGCGGCGTCAATAACCCCCTGGGGGACTCCATGTCCAGTGATCGCAAAGAACCCCACCTCACGACACGCCTCATCGATTTGGCTCGCCGCCCCGTTCGCGGCGTTCAGGTCAAGAATCGGAAACTGCACTCAGACCTCACCCTCCTGTGCTCACCACACTAGGCAACCCGCCCGCAACCGATCCGACGCCTACCGGGCCACCTCTGGCGTGACAACTGCGTGTTCTCAGCCCAATGTGGCGGCACAAACGAAGCGCACATGATGCCGGCTTGGGGGGTTGGGACTCCTTTGTTGCGGATGCTGTTCGGCTAGCGTCGGAAGGGTCTGTATCAGTAGAGGAGTTTGGATGCCTGGTAGGAAAGAACCGTCGTCACCTGAGGCCCTTAAAAAAGCGTTGACGGCTGGTGTTCCTTTGGAACGTTGGAAGGAAGGGTTGATGTTTGATGGCATGAACCCGACTCCTGGGTTGAGGAGTGCTTCCAATTGGTTCCCTCGCACCGAGGAGCTGGGTCCCGATGAGATTCGCATCATTTTCATGGGGACTTCACCGACTATTCGGCCTGGTCAGATGAACACTTCGATCCTGGTTCAACTAGGGAACGGCGATAACTTCGTGTTCGACCTTGGTGAGGGTGCAATCGCCAACTATGTAGCAGGTGGAATGGCCCTGAACGAGTTGGACAAGGTCTTCATCACTCACCTGCACGTTGACCATTTCGGTTCGCTGCCGTATTTGTACATGTTTGGTGGTTGGGCTGGCCGGTGGCATAAGCCGCTCAGGGTTTTCGGACCTTCTGGGCATGACCCCGAGTACGGGACCGAGGCCATGATCGACGGAATGAAGAAGATGGTTGGATGGCACAAGGACGCCTTCAGCATTTTCCCGGTTGGTAAGGCGTGGGATATCGAAGTCAACGAGTTCGACTTCCGTGACAACGGTGGTGTCATCTATGAGGAGAACGGCGTGGAGGTGATCCACTGGCAGCGTTCTCATGCAAAAGATGGAGCTTCTGGCTACCGGCTCAACTGGAACGGCATGTCAGTGGTGTGGACTGGAGATGGACGTCCCAGCGACCTTGATATCGAATACGCAGCAGGTGCTGATGTGTATATCACCGAAGCCCAGCCAGAGGTGATTGCCATCAGCTCAGGTGTTCAAGGAGTCCCACCGTTCGTTGGTCGGTTCACCGTGGACATGCACCACACTCCCGCATACGCAGCCGGGTATTTGGCAAGTCAGATCCAGCCGAGACTGTTGATGACAACCCACATGCCCTTCGACACCTACCTAAACGAGGAGACCGTCGCTGAGGTCCGTCACCATTGGGACGGCCCCTACCATTTCGGCGCTCCCGACGGGATCGTCGTCAACGTGACCCATGACGATATCTGGGTTCGTGAGGGAATCCTCCCCGACTACCCCAACAACAAAGCGCCACAATTCGATTTCGATGAGGGGCAATTGGTGGTCCCCGCGCCACACCATGACAGGGAAGACATTCAGGAACGATTTGTCAGGGACCATGAAATCCCACCGGAGACGTACTACCCCGAGGGTTACCAGCCCGGTGTGCTGGACAGTTGGCCAGTCGACGGCGAACTCGTTGCTCCAGTAGAGGTGCTACCCGAGAAAATGTTCCAAAGCATGAGCGAAAACTGGCGAAACCAGCAGACCTACCAAAAGCACATAAGCGAACTAACCGCAGAAGCCGAGTGACCCTCAGGCACATTGATCGTGACCACATTCGGCTTGCTGCTTCTGTTGACGGCTCTTTCTCATGCTCTCTAAGCATCGGCAGTTCCGAACGTTTGACTTGGGGATCAACCCGACACCACACCAGGTGAATAGTCGCGACTGAGAATCAGATTTCAGAACCTGGTCGAAAAGGAATGGCGAGGACTACGCCTCGATTGGTTCCTCGCTTGAATTTCGATAACGCCACATAATCAGCACCGCCACTCCCCCGACGAATAGTGCGGTAATTATCAAGATGCGCAGCAAATCGGTGAGTCCGGCGGTGATTCCCTCTAGAAGAGATTCTGCAACATCGGCCGCATCGTTGGAGGTGATGCCGTTGAGAACGCTTTCGACGATTCTGTCAACGATTACCAGCGAGAGGAACCATGCCACGGCTGCACTAAAGATCATGATTGGAATCATGATCAAACGGGAAGGAGCGAAAGCGATTGTTGCGATGGCCAGGATGAGAGTCAGCCAGGGGAGGAATACGATCAGCCGATCAAAGGTAGCCACAGTCTGCTGCACTGCCGCTAAGCGATCAGACTCATAGACGACTACGTTGCTGAGACTCCCCGGCAGACCTTCCGTCTCGTACTCGACTATCAGTCCAGAGATTGTCTCATCAACATCGACTTGTTCGAGGATGAAGTCAGGGATCCGTTCACCAAGTTCTTCCAGGCTGATGACAACACTGTCGATAATGGGCGTTACCAAAGCCGCGAAATCAACAGTCACCACTCCCCCTGCAGTGGAGACAAAAGGCATCTGGTCCCTCATGATGCCGACCACAGCTGAATGGCCGTCTCGTTGAGTCCCAGCCAAAGTTCATCAAAAAGGTTGCCGTGGAAGAACTCGTCTGTCTCCTCGATGATGATCTCTTCGACAGCAGTGCCCATTTGTACCGCAACAGGTTCCAATGGATCAGGTAGGAGAGTTTCGAAACGAACGGTGGGTTCCAGGAACTCGATTAACTCTCTGGAAACCGCGCTGGCCAGGGCATCAGACACCCCGGGGTCACTACTGATCGGGCCCACTACCTCGAGCTATGCCTCAGTGTCGAACAGGGTGTCGTGCGTCCAGCGACCCACTGCCGCACCCACCGCTGCGAATAGCGTCAGAAACGCAAAAAGGCCCGTGACCAACCAGCGATACGGATGCTCAGGCACTTGGGTCTCCCACCAGTTTCAAGCTATCACTGTCGTGAGACTGACACCTCATCAAAGGGACCAGCTTCTATGAGAACACCTGTTGAAACAGCCAGACGACACCCTGCACCAGACGCCACCCGAGATACACCACCGCCAATCCGACCATCAACTTGAAGCTGATTGGTGTCCTGACCTCGTCATCCGATGGCGGGCCAGGACGGTTCATCGCCGACCAACCCGGGTCACGAAATGGATCGGGCTCCCCACAAAGTCGACCGACTCCCTGAGTTTGTTCTCCAGATAGCGAAAGTAGTCCGCGCCTAGCTCACCACCGGAGAGGAAGACCACAAATGTCGGTGGCGCAGTTCCAGCCTGAACCGCATAGTGAACTTTGGGCCGACGCCCCTTCCGGACCGGCGGTGGGTGAGAGGCAGTCCAGTCCCGAAAATCCCGATTCAAACGCCCCGTCGGAATCCGGGTTTCTCTCGTTTCCAAAACTGCTTCGATCGCTCCGCCCAACCTTCCCACACGGGCACCGGTCATCGCCGACATTCGCAGAGCAGGGGCCCATGCAACGAAACCGAAACGATCAGGAAGCGATAACTCTGTGATCTCACGCTGTTCGTCGTCAAGTGCGTCCCACTTGTTCAAGACAATGACTAGTGAGACCCCGGCGGTCACTATCTCGCTGGCGATACGTTGATCCTGATGCGTCACGCCCTCGGTCGCGTCCACCAAGAGGATGGCAACGTCTGCGTTCTCCAAGGCCTCCCTTGCTCGGATGACTGCATAGAAATCGGCATCTTCAGTGATTTGCGGTTTACGCCTTATCCCTGCGGTGTCAACGATTCGGTACGCATTCCCGTCGATCTCGACTTCGACATCGATTGGGTCGCGGGTGGTTCCAGGTGTTTCCGAGACGATGACGCGGTTCTCCCCAACCAGACGGTTCAGCAATGTGGACTTACCAACGTTGGGGCGACCCACAATTGCCAATCGGGGTAAGCCATCGGGTTCCGCAGATTGGGCTTCCTTGGGGAGGACATTGACCAGTTCGTCCAGCAGATCGCCAATACCGCGACCGTGATATGCGCTGATCGGGTGCGGTTGGCCAAGGCCAAGCCCCCAGAATCGGTCGACGTTCCACTCCGAACCGGCATCATCCAACTTGTTCACAGCGAGGATCACCGGCACACCGGCAGATCTGAGAATCCCGATAACGCCCGTGTCGTCGTCGCTAATTTCAGTCAGTCCGTCAACCACCAGGACGACAGCGTCGGCACCAGAAACGGCACCCTCGGCCTGTTCTCGGATGGATGTGCTCAGATCGCCGTCGGGCTTCACCTCCCAACCACCGGTATCGACGAGAACAAAGTCCCTGCCGGCCCAGTCGGCCTCGAACTCCCGGCGATCGCGGGTGACGCCAGACAACTCCTCGACGACGGCTGACCGGGAGCCGATCACTCGATTGACCAGCGTGGACTTTCCGATGTTAGGACGACCAACTATGGCAACTACCGGTAGAGAACTCATACCCTCATCGCTCAGGTGCTGATGAGCCGTAACGCTTCGGTGGCAGTCCACTCACGATCACGCTCTAGCCAGGAGTCGCCTCCAGGTGCAGACGCAGTCACTCCTGCTTCGACTAATTGCTGGAGTGTTGTGACGAACGCACGCAGTTGCGGCGGCAGAGGGAAGTATTCCTCTTCCTGGGTGGAGTTCCACAATTCGAAACCGTCGGTCGGATCGAGACGATCGATTACTTCTTGAACCAGATGATCGGGTGCTGAAGCACCGGCAGTGACACCGACCACCTTTGCATCCATCAGCCATTCGTCCTTGATGTCAGAGGCAAAATCGATTCGATGGGCCGTTACGTTGTTTTCCTCGGAAACTCGCACCAGGGCTTGGGTGTTGGACGAATTGTGTGAGCCGACAACCAACAACAGATCACATTCCGCCGCGAGTTCCTGTACCACTGCTTGCCGATTCGTAGTGGCGTAACAGAGGTCAGATTTCCGGGCTGTCTTCAACTCGGGGAAGCGTTCGGAAGCTTCATCCATCACCGCCTGCCACTCGTAGAGACCAAGTGTCGTTTGAGCCACGAGAGCGACCTTCTTCGGATCAGCAGGGGCGAATTCATCGAGCCCCCACTCGGGCTGAACCAAAGTGATCGAATCTGGGGCCTCAGCCACAGTGCCAACGGCCTCGTCGTGACCCTGATGGCCGATGTAGATGATGTCGTATCCCTTCCGTGACATCAGTTTCACCTCGTGGTGAACCTTGGTCACTAGGGGACACACTGCATCGATAACTACAGCCGCCCGGTCCTGCGCACCTGCGACCACATCAGGCGCCGAGCCGTGGGCGGACAACATCACGGGTGCACCCTTTGGGACCTGAGATATATCGTCGACAAAGACAACACCCACCCGCTCAAATGCACGCACTACCCACTCGTTGTGCACTATCTCGTGATAGCAATAAACGGGGCCATCAAATATGCGGGTCATCCATGTGAGGGCTTTGATAGCCATCTCGACACCGGCACAGAACCCACGTGGTTCAGCGAGGAGAACTCGATCAACAGACATCATGGCAATGGTAGGTCTGCCGGCGTGGTTCAGGACTTCGCGTCGATCAGGTCGACGATGCGGTCGACAACTTCTTCGAGGGTGAGATCCGATGTGTCGACCCGAATTGCACCTTCGGCCACGGTGAGCGGTGATGTCTCTCGCGTGGAGTCATGGTGATCTCTTCGGGTGATGTCTGCAAGGACCTGATCGACGCCTTCACCGGTCTGCTGGGCACGCCGCCGGGCTCGGACATCCGGACGAGCATCCAGATAGATCTTGAGACTCGCATCTGGAAAGACCACGGAGCCTATGTCTCGACCTTCGACTACAGCTCGTCCACCACGCTGGTCGACCCATCTGCGTTGATGTTGTACGAGGACCTTGCGAACGCTCGGATAAGCGGAAATCCTCGAAACCGCACCTGTAACGGCTTCACCGCGTATCTCGTCCGACACGTCATGGTCATCGAGACTCATCAGTCCGTCGATCTGATCAAAGACCGCATGCTGGATCACTGTGCTGACGGACGCTTCGTCGTTCATATCCACGCTTGAACGAAGAATCGCCAGTGTCGCAGCGCGATAAAACGCCCCGGTGTCCAAATGAGGAAGACCGGCTCGTTTCGCCACAGCTTTCGAGACGGTGCTCTTACCGGTTCCGCTTGGGCCGTCCATAGTCACGATCAGCTTGCTCACCGCGGTGCAGGTTAGAGACTCAAGAAGCCGGCAAAGATGGGGGATGCGCCCCACGGATACGCTGCAGGAGGCTTTTGCTTGCGGGACGCGGATCCCCGAGGTTTGCATGGAGAGGCACCAGCCCCCGAGGGTTTGCCCTACTCGGGGGTACTTCGGACAATGCGGGGCGAAATCGGAGCCTGACTGACCTCTCTGAGCCGGAACTTGATCAGAACCTGGGGGTGATGGTCTCCATCGAAGGGAGATTCATTGCGAAACCAGCTCCGTCAGAGCCGTCCAGAACCCCGGCCATGTCTTGTTGACCACCTCAGGATGGGCGATCTCGATCCCGGGTGTTATCAGGCCGATCAAGGCCAGGGACATTGCAACACGATGGTCACCGTGCGGCTCGACGACTCCTTCGTGAAGCGACGACTTTGAAATCCGCAAACTTTCCCGTTCGACCTCTACATCACCCCCGAGGCGGGTTATCTCTGTTGACATTGCGGCGAGTCGATCCGATTCCTTGTCGCGAAGGGAGGAAAGACCACGAAGGACACTCACGCCTCGGGCGAAAAGACAAGCAGTGGCTATGGCAAGGGCCCCATCTGGAGAACTCGACAGGTCGACATCGATGGCCATAAGCTCGGTGTCCCGAGCATCCACCACCAGACCCGTATCTCCCTCATGGACCTTGCACCCCATTTTTCCCAGGAGCCTTGCGATTTGCACGTCGGGCTGACGGGATGTGGCTCGCAAACCTTCCAGCTCAACACACCCCCCGGTTATCGCCGCCGCCACCATCGGATAGGTCGCAGCGGACGCATCAGGCTCCACCACGAAGTCGGCTGGCTCGTAACCAACCGCTGCGATGTCGAAGCCGGTGATGGTCCGAGCCACACTCGCACCAAAGGCCTCCATCACATCGACAGTGACGTCGAGATATCCTGATGAGCCTCTCAGGCCGGAGAGCTTCATATCCGACTGACGTGAGGCCATCGGCGCCACCAGGAGCATGGCCGTCGCGAACTGACTACTTTCTGAGCAGTCAACTTCCATGGCGTCGCCCCAGAGGCCACTCTGACCCCCGATCGTGACGGGAAGAAATCCCTCGGTGGTGTTGATCGAAACGCCTTGGGCTGCCAGTGCATTCACGAGCCCCTGAATCGGTCGCTCGTTTAGGCGACCCCGGCCACTGATAGTGGTATCTCCACCGTCAGCGAGGGTTGCCATGACCATCGCAATTCGAGCTGTCAAACCCGACTCACCAACGTCCACAGGCTGGTTAGGTGCGCGAAGGTGACGACCCAACCCATTGATTGACCACGGTTCGCTGACATCCTCAACGTTGACCCCAAACCCATCCAAGGTTCGTCGCATCGCCTGGGTGTCCTCGGCCGCGAGACCGCCATAGATATGAGATCGTCCTTCGGCCATTGCAGCGCACGCCATGGCTCTGATGGTGATGGACTTTGACCCAGGAACTCTTATGGAACCTTCGATGGGACCGGCAGCCGGGCCGATGCCCGCTACGTCGCTGATGTGACACCTGAAGCAAGCAACCGGCTGATCTCTTCAGAACTGAGGAGACGGGACTCTCCAGGCTTGAGCGCTCGGTCTGTAAGCGGCCCAATCGCCGTGCGAACCAGACTGATGACTTCGTGACCGATGCCCGCAAGCATCCTTCGGACTTCGCGGTTTCGACCTTCGGTCATCACAATCTCTACAAGAGATCGCGCATCCTGGCGTTCAATGACTCGAGCCTTGGATGCCCTTGCGGGTCCGTCATCGAGTTCGACACCCTCGGTGAGCCTTCGCAGGCCGCGGCCTGAAGGAACGCCTTCAACAAGAGCGACATAGGTTTTTGTGATGCCGTATCTGGGATGGGTCACGCGATTGGTCAACTCACCGTCGTTGGAAACCAATATGAGGCCTTCAGAATCGGCGTCAAGTCTGCCAACTGGGTAAAGGCGTTTGTCGCTTGCCACTAGGTCAACCACCGTCTGTCGACCATGGGTGTCAGACGAGCTGCTGATCACATCGACCGGCTTATAGAGGAGATAAGTCTCAAGGCCGGGATTGACCGGAATCGGTATTCCGTCAATGGTGAGCAAGTCCTCCTCCACGTCTACCCGATCACCTAATCGGACCGGGTCGTCGTTTAGCCGGATCCGATGCGCAGAGATTGCCTCCTCAGCTGCACGACGTGACATCAGCCCGGCGTTTGCTATCGCTTTCTGAATGCGGACCCGTTCCGCCATGTCTTCACACCTGACCGGGGCGAAGGCTCTCCTCGAGGGAGTCAACGATGGTCGCAGGAGGCACATGGTCGGCGAGAGGAGGCAATTCGTCGAGAGAGCCAAGAGCCAGCTTCTCGAGAAAGAGATCGGTGGTCCCGTACACGGCCGGGTTGCCAGCTACGTTGAGACGGTCGGTCTCCTCGACCAAACCCAACCGTTCCAGAGTGCGGATGGCGGATTCGGAGTCGACCCCCCGGATCTCTGATACTTGGTTTCTCGATGCTGGTTGACGGTATGCCACCACTGCCAGTGTCTCTAGGGCCGCACCCGAAATCCGACGAGAAGTTGCTGTTGCCGAGAAACGCTCCAGATATGCGTAGGCGTCTGGATGGCTGTAGATCCGCCATCCACCAGCCGTCGACCTGAGCACCAACCCCGACCCTCTCGCTTCCATTTCGGCTCTCAGGTCCTCAAGTAACTCGTCGACTCTCTTGTTTGGAACTTCAAGGACCTCGGCGAGCTCACGGGCAGGTATCGGGGCCTCGGTGACAAAAAGCACTGCTTCGAGCGCCGCCCGCTCGTTCATGATGCCCATTCGGACGTCAGATCAAGTTGATCGTCGTCACGATGATGTACCGAAATCGAGGAGAGCCAATCTTCTTGAGATACCTCCACCAGGCCCCAGCGCGCCATCTCCAGCAACGCAAGAAAATAGGCGGCAACCTCTACAGGCCTTTCGCAATGTTCCGTGAGCTCCTCAAAACTAGAGACGGCCAGAGATTCGATGCGAGCCCTCAATTCTCCTATTGCAGCTTCGACACTCGGCAGGTCGAGATCGAAGTGATCGAGGTCCGGCTCGGCGTCAGTTTGCATGAACACACGTAGTGCGATGTCTCTCAGACCGGCCGCGTCGAGTGGAAGAGACACCTGAGGAGTTGGGATCTCGATGTGTTGGTCTAGCCCCGAGGTCCTCGGTACAAATCGGTTGGTGTCTTGAAGCCGCCGAAGCAGGACCGCAGCAACATCTTTGAAAGTCACGCAAACGAGAAGACGTGAAAGGAGACGATCCCTCTCTTCAATCATCGCCAACTCGTCATCGAGGTCGAACTCTGAAGATCGGGGCAACAGTGACTGGGCTTTTAGTTGCACCAAAGTTGCCGCGATTAGGAGAAATTCGGACGTGACATCGAGATCGAGGTCCCGCATTTCGTCCAGAAACGACAGGTATTCACCTACCAGATCAGTAAGCCCGACAGCAGTGATCTCCACCTGATGTTTGGTGATCAGCTGGAGCAGAAGGTCAAGAGGCCCTTCGAAGACTTTTGTTCTGACATGAAATGTCATTCGGTCGCCGAGGTTATCCCGGTTTGGATCAATGAACGGGGGTTTGGGGGCTGATCCGCAAGCTGCAACAGATTCCAGATAGAAGCATCGATGCCAGAAGGTCTTGAACCGTGATGGTGCGCGGCGAACTCAACACTGAGTCGAGTGGCTCCGGCGGCAGCCAACTCCCGCGCCGCGGTGAGCTCATGGTCTTTGTAGAGAGCCATCCTGTGAGGCAGTCGAAGACCGAGTCTGATCAAGACTGAAGCAACAGATCGAGCAATGATGCCGAGTTCTGCATGTCGTTTCCCGACATCGTGCAGGAGCGCAGCTTCAATGAGATCGGCAGACGCTGAGCGGTGCGATACGACCACCAGGGCCGCGTGATAGCCGTGTCTCTGATCCTCCGGTGGCTGTTCGAAGAAAATCGCCGCTAGCTTCGGCGTGAGCCAATGCTCAACTGCATCAACTTCGTTGGGGCTTAGCGGCTGGCTCAGCAGGACATCAACAAACCTCTTGGAGAGGTGGCTCAACGAGCCGGGCATCCGTCAGCCGGCAGCCTTCGACTTGCAGTCGACGCAAAGCACTGACGCCGGGCGAAAAGCCATGCGGTCGGCACCGATCTCCTTGCCACAGTTGTCACAGGTCCCATATGAGCCGGCCGCGATGTGCGCAAGGGCCTTGTCAACATCATCAAGCTGGTGTTTGAGCGAATCGACCAGACCCAAAACCTCGGTCCTCTCGGCGGTAACGGCAGCAGCATCGGCGAAACTCTCCCCGAAATCGAGGTCGGACCTGAGATCGCCCGATTCGGCAGCACCGAGATCGTCGAGCTGATGTACGAGATGGGATCTCTCCTTGCGAAGAGTCTTCTCTGCACCTGCGATATCGAGCGTCATCACCTACTCCTTGGGTGTGCCTGCACATAGATCTCCATCACATGGGCGGGGCTGACCCTTGTGTAGACCTGGGTGGTGCTAATCGTAGCGTGCCCCAGCATTTCTTGAACCGTTCTGAGATCGGCACCGGCTTCGACCATGTGTGTCGCTGCCGAGTGTCTGAGCACGTGTGGAGATACCAGGGCCGGGTCGAGCCTGGCCTCACCAGCATGTTTCTTCACAATGTCGAAGGCTCCCTGTCTGCTCAACCGCCCACCCCTCATATTGAGGAACACAGGATCACCTGAGCCGGATCTGTTTACAAGATCCAATCGATCAGGAAGCCAATTCTCGATTGCCCGGACCGCTTTAGCGCCTAAGGGAACCAATCGCTGTTTCGAGCCCTTCCCGGTGACGATCACCACCTTGTCGGTCAGGTCAAGCATGCTGAGATCGAGGCCGACGGCTTCTGAAACCCGAGCCCCGGTCCCGTATAGGAACTCCAGAAGCGCAGCATCGCGCCGACCCCCTCGAGTTTGGGTGTCGGGCGACTCAACGAGACGTATTGCCTCCTCCACCGTGAGCGCCTTTGGGAAAGGATCGGGTCTACGAGGCGTGTCAACCAAAACCGTTGGGTCACCGGGCAACGTCCCCTCAATCACCAAAAATCGATGAAAACCTTTGACAGCCGCGATCTTGCGACTGATGGTCGAGTCGGCAAGTCCTGCACGTCGTAGGTCACTTACGAAAGCAGAAACATGTTCTTCGTCTGGCCCCGAGTCGCCAAGAAAGGCCAGATACTGTCGAAGGTCCCGTTGATATGCGGCAATCGTGTTCTGGGAAAGACCCTTCTCGACCCGAAGAGACACGAGATACTCTTCGACACCCTCCGCCAGAATGGTCCCGTCCCGGCTCAAACTCCGGCAAGAGCCTCGCGGGGCGGGACGTAGTCGACGCCCAGGCTCTCAGCCACCGCTGGATGACACACCCTGTCGCCTACGATGTTCACGCCCCCCAATAACTCTGGGTAGTTCGTGGCCGATTCTCGAACACCATCGCCGGCGAGGCTGACCGCGTATCCAAGGGTGGCGTTGCTAAGCGCATAGGTAGATGTGTGAGGCACCGCCCCCGGAATGTTGCCCACCGCGTAGTGGAGGACGTTGTGGACTAAATACACCGGATCGGTATGAGTGGTTTCCTTGGATGTCTCGAAACAGCCGCCCTGGTCGATGGCTACATCCACAAGAACCGAACCGCTCTGCATTGATCGGACCATGTCGTCAGTCACCAACTTGGGTGCCGAGGCGCCTGGGACCAGCACAGTTCCGATTACCAAGTCAGCTCCAAGGACCTGCTCCTCGATAGTCAGTCTGTTGCTATGAAGAGTCACAATGCGCCCCTGGTAGAGCGAGTCGATGGCCCTTAGCTTGTCTATGTTCGTGTCCAGGACAGAAACGTTGGCCTGCATCCCCATCGCTATCACCGCCGCATTGGAGCCGGCCATCCCACCACCGATGACAACGACATTCGCCGGAGCTACCCCGGGGATACCACCCAAAAGGACCCCCTTGCCGCCGTTTGCCTTCTCGAGAAAATGTGCACCAGCTTGGGTTGCCATTCGCCCTGCAATTTCCGACATTGGTGCCAGCAGCGGAAGGGACCGATCGGTCATCTGCACGGTCTCATAGGCGATGGCGACAATGCCTCTCTCCGCGAGGGCGGCAGCCAGTGCCGGATAGGCGGCCAAATGAAGATACGTGAAGAGGAGGTGGCCTTCACGAAACATCTCGACTTCGGAAGCCTGAGGTTCTTTGACTTTGAGGATCATCTCCGCTCCCTTGAAGACGTCCATAGCCGTGGGGACAATCGTTGCGCCCTGTGCCTCAAACTGTGCGTCGAAAATGCCTGAACCCTCACCGGCGCCCTTTTCGATCAGAACCCGGTGGCCTCGATCGACAAGCTCGCGGACACCAATAGGCGTTATGGCGACTCGGTGCTCGTCGCTCTTGATCTCTTTTGGAACACCAACAAACACCCGTAACTACTCCTCATGAATCATCATTCAGACTCAGCCAGAATAATCCGATGTCAGAACGACCGTCAGTCGACAGCGACTTCCGTGCTCTCGTCGAGGATTACCACAGGCCGATTTGCCCGCTTCCTGCCGGCAGCTTCGATGAGACCGGAAAACAGCGGATGCGGTGAGTCGGGACGCGACCGAAATTCGGGGTGAGCCTGTGTTGCCACGAAGTAGGGATGGTCGACCAACTCAACATATTCAACGAGATTGTCGTCAGGCGACAACCCCGACAAACGCATACCCGCCGACTCGAGGTCCCTTCGATAGCTGTTGTTGACCTCCCAGCGATGCCGGTGGCGTTCGTAAACGAGCTCTTCGCCGTAAACAGCTCGCACAGTGGACCCTTCGGCAAGTTTGGCTGCATAGAGCCCGAGACGCATCGTGCCTCCCTTGTCCTCAACATCTTCCTGGCTTGTCATCAAGTCAATGACAGGATGAGGAGTGGATGGATCAAATTCGGTGCTGTTGGCGTCGATATGACCAAGCACATCACGAGCAAACTCGATGACTGCGCATTGCAAGCCGAGACAAAGGCCGAGATACGGAACGTCGTTCTCGCGGGCATAGCGGATTGCCTGAATCTTTCCTTCGACGCCCCTATAGCCAAAGCCACCTGGAACAACCACACCATCGAGATCTTCGAGGTACGAATCCGACAGCAACCCCGTCAGCTCCCCGCTGGGTATCCATCGCAGATCTAGCTTGAGCCCGTGAGCGGCCGCACCGTGTCGCAAGGCCTCTGCAACCGACAAGTAAGCGTCTGGCAGCTCGACATACTTGCCCACAATGCCGATGGTCACAGGGTCTGTGGCCGCATGAGCTTTATCAACCATCGCTTGCCATGCGTCCAGGTTTGGGGGTCCCGTGACAATGCCCAGTCGGTCGCAAACCACATCGTCGAGGCCGCCCTCGTGCAACACAAGAGGCACCTCATAAATGTCTTTCGAATCCGGTGCCGCAATCACGGCCTGCTCCTCAACATCACAAAAGAGGCTTATCTTTCGACGTACTGCATCATCGATGTCCCGATCAGAACGGACGATGATCACTTCGGGATGGATCCCCTTGCTCCGTAACTCCGCCACCGAATGCTGGGTTGGTTTTGTTTTCAATTCCTCAGACGTGGCGATATACGGAACCAGCGTGACATGCACGAACAGCACGTTCTCGCGTCCCACTTCCTTGCCGTACTGCCGTATTGCTTCGAGAAAAGGGAGGCTCTCGATGTCTCCGACGGTGCCGCCGACTTCGGTGATGACCACATCAACGTCCTGATTGGCTACACGCCTGATTCGTTCCTTGATCTCGTTTGTGATGTGAGGGATCACCTGAACTGTGTCACCGAGGTAGTCGCCGCGGCGCTCCTTCTGGATCACCGTCAGGTAGACAGAACCGGAAGTGACATTTGAAGTCCGTTTCAGGTTTTCGCCAGTGAATCTCTCGTAGTGCCCGAGATCGAGATCGGTCTCACCGCCATCGTCGGTTACGAATACCTCACCGTGCTGAAACGGGTTCATCGTCCCAGGGTCAACATTGATATACGGATCGAGTTTCTGGTTGACGACTTTCACTCCCCGAGCTTTGAGTAGTCGTCCAAGTGACGAGGCAGCAATCCCCTTGCCCAAACTGGAAACGACGCCACCCGTTACGAAAACATATTTCGTGTCAGTTGGTGATGGAGAGCCGGGCCCTGTGAGCGTCGGATCGGGCCCTTGCTCGGGAGGAGAATCGGATTCAGGAGTAAAGAGAGGCCCGTTCATGACGGGATTTCACAGTAGCACCCGGTTGAGCCAGTACTACTCATTCGTCATCGCGCTGTTGCCAATTCCATGAGCTCGACCGCAGCCTGACGACCGGCCGACGAGTCAGGCATGCCTGCCAACATCCGCGAGATTTCGGCGACGCGATCCTCGCCGGTTACCAGACGAACTTCGGCCACACCATCGTGACGCTCGACCAAGTAGTGGGAGTCCGCGTAAGCGGCGATTTGGGGAAGATGAGTCACACAAAGCACTTGCGACTCTTTCGCCAGATTCGCGATCTTCTCGCCCAGTGCCAGGGCTGTAACTCCTCCAACACCGGTGTCTACCTCGTCGAAGACCAGAGTTTTCGTTTCGGGGGAGGTGGTGGCGAGGCGGATGGCGAGCACAAGCCGAGAGAGCTCGCCCCCCGAAGCGACCGACGAGATCGGTCCCGAAGCAAGTCGCTGATCAGAGCTGAAGACGAACTCAACACGTTCCGTACCGGTCGTCCCAGGCGTGACTGTCTCAAAGAAGAAGTCAACCGACGCGCGCTCGAGACCCATGTCTGAAAGATGTGCGGCCACCACCGTCTGAATCTGCGCGGCAGTCTCGTGACGATGGGTTCCGAGGATTTCACCCTTGGCCTCAACGTCGGATCGGGCACCGTCGAGTCTCGATTCGATCTCACCTGCCTCTGCCAAGAGATTTCCCAGCTCCTCCACACGTGCAGCGGCTTGATCTCGAAACTCGAGGATGTCCTCGATCGAGCTCCCATACTTTCGCTTGAGATCGCCGATGAGAGTCAGGCGTTGGTCCAGTTCCGCCAGGAGCTCGGGATCAGAGTCCACAAGGTCTCTGTGAGACCGCAGCACGCTGTTCAATTCTGCGACATCAGCAAAAACGGTCTCCGATTGCGACACCAGATCTCCTGCATCCGGATCGAGTTCAACAATCTTGCGAAGGTGGGAGACGGCTTCTCCAGCCTGATCGCGTATCGACTCGGACAAGCGCGATGATTCGGCCAGGTGCTCCAAGATCTCTTCAGAGTTTCGCAACCGAGATGCTTGATTTTCGGTGGCAACATCGCATCCCGGTTCGAGGCCGGCATCATCAATCTCGCCGGTCTGGTGAGTCACCAGATCAAGCTCGCGACGAAGGGCCATCTCGTCACCGCCGACGAGTTTTTGCCGTTCGACAAGGGCCTTAAGCGAATTCCACGCGTCTCGATAGTTCCCGAGAGCCGTTTGACCCGAGTCACCTAGAGCGGAATCGAGCAACGTCAGGACGTGATTGGCTCGTCTCAGACGGAGCTGATCGTGTTGCCCCACAATCTCAACCTGCTCACCGACCCGTGCCGTCAATGAGGCAGCCGAAACCAACGACCCGTCGAGATGAGCGCGGCTCTTCCCTTTGGCCGGGACAATTCGGCTTACTCCGAATTCCTCACCTCCGCCATCGAACAGACCATCGGCTTGGGCGAAGTCACTTGTTGGTCCAACAACCGACGGGTCTGGTTTACCCCCAAGGACAAGTCGAAGTCCACCGACAAGTAAGGTCTTCCCAGCGCCAGTCTCTCCAGATATGACAGTGAAACCTGGAGAGGGATCGATCGAAGCGTCGACAAGAACACCCATGTTTCGGACCCTGAGGTGTGAAAGCATCAGTTGAGGCCGAACTTGTCTCTGACCACAGTTGGGAAACTTGTTGTTCCGAAGGTGACGAAGTGCGCCGGCCGGTCGCCACGTTCGATGCGGACCGTCTCACCTTCCGCTAATTCACCGAGGTCACATTTGTCAACGTTGACCTTCACAAGTCGATCCCGACTCACCGTGACGTCGATCTTGGAGGAGCCCGGCAGGACAAGTGAGCGATCAAAAAGCGAATGTGATGCCACCGGAGTCATGACAAGTACGTCCACCCCGGGCGCCACCAACGGGCCACCAGCTGAAAACGAGTACGCCGTCGATCCAGTGGGCGTCGCCACCACCAGGCCGTCGGCGCGATACGTGGTGAAGGGGGAGCCGTCGATTACTACATCAAGGTTAACGAGCCTCGTCGTATCGATCTTCTCGACCACCACATCGTTCAAACCGAGCGCCGTGACACCACCGATGGTGGCCGCCACAGTCATCCGGTCCTCGACTTCGAAGTCCTTGCCGACCAGGCGAGTGACCACCATCTCCAGATCGCTCGCCTCAGCTTCGGTGAGAAATCCCAAAGTTCCGAGATTGAAGCCAAGCACGGGCACATTCCATGCAATCGAACGTCTTACCGCCGCCAACATGGTGCCGTCTCCACCTACGGCGACAACGATGTCGGGAGCGGTCTCCAGATCGACAACCACCTCTGACTCATGGCGTTCTATCTCAGCGACAAGACGCTCTGCGAATTCCATCGCTGCCGGCCGCCCGGCTCGAGTCTCAAGGGCGAACTTCACGCGGCCCTCCACGTCCCTACGCAGCCAGGGGCGCTGAGCGGACTCACCTTGCTGCCCCGCCTCACGTCGGCTCCAGGTCGTCAAGGATTTGCCCTAGGAGCTCGGCGAGTTGGGCTGCCGGTTCCGGAAGACTTGCTGGATCAAGTTTCTCCAACTGCTTGAGAGCCGCTTCAAGTTCCTCTATCTGGCTTTCCGACAGGTTCATGGTCTGATTATTGCCTTTGGGCGACGTCTAGGACCAGATCTACCGCAGTTGCAAGATCGCTCGTGACGTAATCAGCATCTACGCCCGTGTCTCCCTGAGCGGTCACTCCCGTGAGCACCAGGACTGATCGCCATGTTGGTTCCAGTGAGACCATTTCCATGTCGGTGTCAATCCGGTCGCCGATCACCCATACGTTTGAGCCGACGATGGCCCGGATCAGATCTCTCATTGGGAGGTGTGGTTTTCCGACTGTTTCAGGCTCGCGACCTGAGGCCGCAGCGACGGCAGCGACCATCGAGCCAGCTCCCGGGGCCAGTCCTTCAGCGGTGGGAAATGTGGGATCAGTGTTCGTGGCTATGAAACGGGCCCCAGCACGCACCGCGTTGGAGGCATCGGAGAGGAGCGTGTAGGACAGATCCCGACACAGACCAACCACTACGACGCCGGCCGATTGATGCGCCCGGGTCATCTCGATCCCATCACTATTGAGTGCCTCTCTGATTCCTTGTTCACCAACAACAAACACTGGCCCATCCGAGGGAGAGATCGTGGACGCGGCCGCCTGAGATGACGTAACGATTTGATGAGGGGCGACCTCCACCCCAGCGACTGAACGGATCTTCGCTGCTACCTCATCTGGTGTTCGTGTCGAGTTGTTCGTCGCAAACAAAAGACCGACGCCGGCGGAAACGAGCCGATTCAGACCGTCGTCTGCTCCCGAAATCAGGGTGTCACCTCGATATATGACCCCATCGAGATCGCAGACGACGTCGATCAAGGCTGAAGAAACCGAAGCAAGACCTGCTCGTAGAGTTCGGTTGTCCGACGCACCGACTCGGCGGAAACACGCTCGTCGTGGCCGTGGAACAGGGCAAGCATTTCGGAGAACGTCATTCGATCGTCAAATCTTCCGACCCCATAGGCAATGGTTCCCTTCGGGCGCCAGAAGCGCGCATCGGTGGCAACATTCATGAGTGATGGCAAGAGATTGCGGTGACCTTCTAAGTCGTCGATCGAGTCGGCAATGGCATCCCACAACGGATTGCCGATGCTGCTGATCGTCGATTCTTTGTCCTGAATCGGAACGATTTCTACGTCTTCTCTGGCCGCACCCATGGCTTTCATCAGGTGGGAGTCGACAAAACCACGATCCATCCCGGGCAGGGCTCGGATGTCGACCGCCGCCTCTGCGTCTGCCGCAACGATGTTGGCTTTCATGCCCGCGTCCAACATGTTCGGCGAGATCGTCAGGTGGGTAATCGCATGGGCGTACCGGGCGAATAGTGGGTCAGTCACCGCCAGGTCATCGATCGCGTCGTCGACCCGGTCGGCATCGGTCAAAGCATCTTTGATGCCATCGTCGAGAGCAAGTGCTGAGACGAATGCTGTCCACTCCGGAGTTATCGAAACCGGTGCGGGAGTTTCGAAGATCCCGTCCAGCGCTAAAACCATCTTCCGCAACGCATTGTCCGTTCCGTATGGTGCCGATCCGTGCCCTGGCGTGCCGGTTGTCTTGAGAGCCGACCAGAATGCTCCTTTTTCACCGATCGCAACCGGGATCACGGGCTCAGTTGTGTGGGCTAGTGGTGGGTACGCAACTTCGGTGAGAAGAAAGTCGGCCTTGACCAGGTCCCAACTGTGATCGACTAGGGGTTTTGCGCCGTACCTCCCACCGCCCTCCTCGTCGGCGACCGCGACGAAGACGAGATCGCCGGCGGGCTCGAGATCGCCGGTGATGTATGGACGGGCTGCCAGCGCCATGGCGGCTGTGACGTTGAGCATGTCCACGGCGCCACGTCCGTAGACGAACCCATCGATGATCTCAGCCCCGAACGGGTCCTGAGTCCATCCTGATTCGTCAACTGGCACAACATCGAGATGAGGTACCAATGCCAGTGATGGCGCTTCGGGTTGGGTTCCCGGAACTCGATAGATCAGTGACTGTCGACCCGGTTGTGGTTCGAATATCTCGCCTTCGACACCAAAAAACTCGAGAAGAGTTGCCACGGACCGATGTTCGTGGCCACTATCCAAAGTGCCATCGTTTACACACTTGTTCTGGATGAGGGTCTGGAGGAGAGTGATTACGTCAGTGCTCATGTTCTCAGGGCTTCGATCAGGTAGGGCATTGTGAGAGTAAGGGGATAGTCCTTTGCTTCGTCCATCAGGACCCAGCGCGCCTCGGCTGCGTCGGATGACGCAGCAAGGTTGCCACCAACCACCACG
>CAXMOW010000029.1:19990-20331 GCA_964195235.1 uncultured Acidimicrobiia bacterium
AGTCAATCAGAACGAGGTGATTCTCGTCGTCGATGAACTCGCCGACCCAGACAACTTCACCCACCTCGATCTCGAGCCCTGTTTCTTCTAGTACCTCCCTGCGGGCAGCTTCTTTCAGCTCCTCCCCCAATTTTACCTTTCCCCCTGGAACGGCCCACTGCCCTTTCCTGGGTTCATGACCCCTTTTGATCAGGAGGATCCGGTCATTGCTGACCAGGGCTACTCCGACGCCTACGACCGGGACCTCACTCACGATTGTCGTCATGGTGCATCACAATTGACCGAGCGCTAAAACCGCCGGACTCGAAGAAATTCTTGACCAGGCGGTGACCGGGGAGTAC
>CAXMOW010000030.1:0-19213 GCA_964195235.1 uncultured Acidimicrobiia bacterium
TCGACAACGGTTGGGTCAATGTCGACCCGGAGACATTGTTTGCTATGCCTGGATACGACAACGAGCTGATTTCCAAATCTGGTCGCAATGTATCGATCGAGTCTTCAGTCGTGGCGTATGGGCAGCGTGTCTATTTCGCCAACTCGGGTGGGCGCGTTGTCGGACTTGATGTGTCGAATATCCGCACCGGGACAGCGCCGATTGTCTTCGACTACTACGCGGGCGGGGATATCGACGCCACGATGGTCGTGGATGAAGACGGGTTTCTGTATGTGTCGATCGAACATGAGCCTTCGCAGATGAATTCTGTCGAGCGAGCCCGGAATCTCGAGGTGGGGCAACTGATCAAACTCGACCCTTACACCGACGGAGACCCGCGCATCTGGGGGATCGACCTGACAAGTGGTGATTCGGATGCGGGAATCTGGGCTACTCCGGCCCTCCACGAGGGTCTTCTCTATGTCAACACCCACCTTGGTGATCTGATTGTTGTGGACTCGACGTCTGGCGAGATCCTGTGGTCGGATCCGGTGGGATGGCATTCCTGGTCTTCACCGGTCGTCATCGACGACACGCTGATTGTGGCGACTTGCACTGGTGAGCTGCGTGGGTACTCGTTGGACGACCCGAGATCACCGATACGGGCGTGGACCGTGCAAGCGAGTGAGTCGTGTCTGGAAGCCACACCGGCCGTCTTTGCAGGCCGCATCTATCTTGGCTCCCGGGATGGCTTCATGAGAGCCTTCCACTAACCAACATCGCAAACCTCAGGTAGTACGGCCCATATACGGGCGAAATCCGCTCATCTATGTCGTGAGATAGCGGTGTGAAAGACCATATCATCGCCAGTCAATGAGGAGGCTGTCCGGAGCGCTGTTGCTGATCGTGGTGGGATGTGCGGCCGCGCCCGTAGGGACCACGACCACCGGGGTCGCGAAGGCGCCTACCACTCTTTCGCCCACGACCACGACCACCTTGGCTGGGGCGATCGAGGAATGTCCGCCTGCGCCTTATGAGGTCAACTTTCTACCGGTCAACGTCAACGGAGCAGGTTTCGACCCGTCGGGTCTCGAACCTGACGTCTGGACATCTGTCGGGGGGACGCAAACTACCTTCTTTGGTCGGACCGACGGGACCGTGGCGATTGCCATCATCAGAGGCACCCTGCCGGCTGTCGACTGGCCCGCTGAAAAGGGCGAGCTCGAAATCGACGGCGTCCGGGCTGCCGTGGGGCCACACCCTGATGGCACCTGGGCTGCTGGTTGGGTGGTCGCTCCGGACGGAAGGTGTGACTTGTACACCGCGGTCTTTTACCCGCCGTGGAACCCCAAAGATGTCGAGGCGGTTCTCCTCAGCATCAAGCGTGTTGCCGGTTGAGTGGCATAGATGAGCGGATTCGGCCCGGATATGGGCCGTACTACCTGAGGTTTGCAAGGAGGGGAGGGGCCTGATGGGGTCCCTCCCCTTCTTCGTGTCTTAGTTGGTGGCGGCTTCTTCTTGGCTTTCCTTGAACAGTTCTCCAATGGCGGCGACTGAACCGAGGACACCGGATGTGTCCAGTGGCAGGAATACCTTGGTCGCCTGTCCGTCGGCGATGCCTTCGAGAGCCTCCATGTACTTGATTGCCAGCAGGTCGGGTGTCGGGTCCCCATTGTGAATTGCAGCGAACACACGCTCGATCGCCTGCCCTTCACCCTCGGCCACGGTGAGCTTCTGATACTTCTCCGCGTCGGCAACCCTCTTGATCGCCTCAGCCGTACCGTCGGCCTCGAGCACCCGGCTCTCCTTAACGCCTTCTGCTGTGAGGATGGCTGACCGCTTTTCACCTTCAGCCTCAGTGACAGCAGCGCGCCGGTCACGCTCGGCTTTCATCTGACGATGCATGGCGTCGGTCACGTCGGCTGGCGGCTCGATCCGCTGGATCTCGACACGCACGACACGAACCCCCCATTTGTCGGTGGCGTCATCGAGAATCTGTCTCAGCTTTGTATTGATAATCTCGCGCGAGGTGAGAGCGCCGTCGAGGTCGAGGTCACCGATCACATTTCTCAGGTTTGTCTGAGCCAGCTTTGTCACTGCGAGGAGGAAATTCCCCACGTTGTACTGAAGCTTCACCGGGTCGGTGGCTTCGTGATAGATCACAGCGTCGACTGTCACCACGACGTTGTCTTTGGTGATGACCTCTTGTGGGGGCACATCGATGACTTGCTCTCGCATGTCCACCTTGGTGATCCTCTTCACAAACGGCATGACCCAGCGCAGACCCGAACCAACCGTCTTCTCATATCGGCCGAGGAACTCGATTAGTCCCTTTTGAAATGGTCGGACCACCTTGAACCCAGCGGCCGCAATGAGAATCAGCGCAAGTGCGAGAATCGCAAATAGAATTATTACTGCTTCCATCTTCTTTCCTTTCTTCTAAAACCGAACTTGATCAACTCTCGATCCTCTCGACGACCAGTCGAGTTCCTTTCACTTCCATCACGACTATGCGGGCGCCGGTTTCGATCGGCGCGAGTGCCTTCGCCCTCCACTCCTCGTTGAGGATTCGTACCATTCCTGCTCCGGTGTGGGGGTCGATGTCCTCGAGGACCAACCCCATCTCGCCGACCCAGCGGTTGGCCCCGACCCGAGGTTGCTCGCCCTCATCCTGACGAACGATGTACTTGCGAAGGTAGGCGAGGGCAAAGATCGATACCCCGAAGAAGACCAACCACTGCGCGAGCACCGCTGCCCCGATCCACGCGAGGATCGCGGCCGCCGCGGCACCGATTGCAAACGGCAGCAGGAAAAACCCGGCCGTGAATATTTCGCCGATACCCAAGACGACCGCCAGGATCGTCCACAGCCAGCGCCAAACCTCATTGTCCATGTCGTTGCCTCCTTGTCCGGCGACGGCGGCAGCCGCAATGACGGCTGCCGCGCCGATCCCAAAAGAGATGAGATCCCTCCGGGACATCCGTTCTTTTCTTGTTTGTCCACTTTGAACATCTTTCCAACTGGCGACCGGTCGTCCTCGACGGGCCTCTGCCCATGTCTCGGCGAAAGTGGCGGTGTCCCCGACCACGTTGTCGACGGCCCTTCCTTCGCCTTCTGCTTCGGCTAGATGCTGGTCGAGTTCGGCCCTCATGTCGGCGGCATCGCTGCTCGACAGGCCGGCTTCTAGCCAGTACTTCTCCACCTCGGCAATGACCCGAGTGCGGTCGCTCACTTGGATCCTCCATTAAGGACGGCATCCACCGAGTTTCTGAATTGCGACCACTCGGCCAACCATTGCTCCAACACGTCAGTGCCCTGTTGGGACATGCGGTAGTACTTCCGGGCCGGGCCCTCGGAGCTTTGGACTAGGTAGCCTTCGATAATCCCTTGTTTCTGAAGTCGCGATAGAAGTGGGTATATGGAGCCCTCACTCGCCAAATCGAGCCCCCGGTCGCGTAGCTTGCGCACCATTTCGTACCCATATGACGGGTCCTCATCGATTATCGAGAGGAGACACATGTCAAGGACCCCATGCAGTAGCTGAGAGGTGTGGCCCTGCCCGGCACTCTTGAGTACCATGTGATACACACTACTAAGTGAAACAGGGTTGTCAACAACACAAGAGTGTGAGTTTTCGCGACCTGTCGTGACAAGTGCGCGAACTGTGGAACTTTCTACCAGATGAAAGAAGGTTGCGTCATCAGGAGTCTGTCTTGTTACAGGTCGTCGGTATCCGAGAGCCGGGATCGGGAAGGAGTGCGAGGAGATGGGCTTCTGCCAGCGTCATCCCTTGATCTGTCAGAGAATGCCCGATCTCGCTTACGACTCCACCAAGTCAATCGTCAGTCCACAACAGGGTGTCGGGGTGGAATTGGCTCCACGCAAACCAGAACGACTGGTGTGTCGGGATCTCCGTTCCATCGGCGTCGAAAACCCGTATACCGTCGGTGACCGTCACGGTGACGCCTTCGAACTCAAAAGGAGTCGAAGCGTTCGTTACGTCCTCGACCGGAAAAGCAATGGGGACACCGTCCGGAGTCACCACCCCGACCACGTTCTCTTGGACCCCTAAACGGGGATCAACATCGCCGACGGGAAAAATGGGCCCATCGGCATCGCGATCCCCCAACGGGTCGAGTCTGTACACACGCCCGATTCCGCCATCCTCAGCGAGGATCCGCGTGTCGGGATGGATTGCTTTCCAATCGCCCCAAGTCGACGCAAGAACAGTGGTCTGCTCCAGAACAACGCCGTCGTCAGCCAGACGGCCGGAGTTGGCGACACCTGTGAAGGTGTCGACCAGCGAGCCGGTGGTCAGGTCGTACATCATTTTGTTGGAGCGGGAGAGAAGCCCCGAAGTCCGCAGTACCACTCGGCCGACGCCGCCGATGTTGTCTGTGAAGTAGGCCTGGGCCGACCCACAAAGTGTGCAATAGGGGATACCCAGTTCTCGACCGCCAAGGGTGAGGTTCAGCATCTCGTGGACCTCCATCTGATGTTTCGGGAGAGCCAGCGCATCCCCATTCACGACCAGTCCGAACACAACCCGATCGTCGGCGTACCAGTCACCGTCATCCGCACCTGTTGTAGGTGGGTCGTCGAGGGCGGGGATGCAGTTGCACGGGCCGTTGTCTCCGAACGGGCGGTCATCGGCCAACACGCCGCCCCAGGTGACGAATCTCCAATCGACGCTTACGTCCTCGTCGAAGAATCGTTGCCATCTGGAGTCGACCCGGGTGTAGAGCCTGCCCTTCATCTGTGAGTAGCCGTCCCATGCCGGCAGGTCCCAGGCGATGAGATTGTCAAAGGCCCAGACGAAGTCGTGCTTGCCGGGCACCAATTGGGCCCCGGTCAACTCCTTGAAGCTGTGCACCAGCTCCTCGCGTTGTGGGCCACCCTGAAAGAAACGCATCAGATCGGCGAGCAGCCAAGCTGCGCGGGCGTCTCCTCCATCGACAATCTTTTTCGTTTGGGCGAAGTCAAAGTCGCTGGTGAAAATCGAGTCGAGGAGTCCGACCAGACCCTCTTCGGTGCGAGGGTCCAACGGGCCGTCGGAAACTGTGGGTGCCGGAGGAAACGTTTCCGGAGGCGGAGAGGTGCCGGTCGCAATCTGCTCGGTGGATGTGGTCGGGGATGAATCGGTTGTGCTTGTCGGCGAGTCGGCGGCAGGGCTGGCTGTTGCACACGCGGTAAGCAGCGCGAACAACAACAGGAGCAGACGCTTCATCGTCGACAACGTAACCAATCAGGCGTTTCTGAGAGCTAAAGGCGACAAGGTTCTACAACTCTGCGCACGAGAGCCGGCACGCTATGCGTCGTACTCTCAGCTACAACATGTACTGGGCCCTGAGCACGGAACACTTCGATGACATATTGCCGGAACAGCGATCCGACGATGTGACAACCAGAAGTTTTTACGTCGTCACTGTCGTTGGCTCAATGACCGCGCTGACCGGGATCTTCGCCCTGGTCGTTTGGCTTGTTAGATAACGCCTCACTAGAACGGCTGGCCACCCAAACCAACAACTGATGACGTCGCCTTGTCTCCAACCTCACCGACTGGGATGAGCTGGGCGCGACCCTTGCCACCGTCTGGGATCTCGATTTCGACCACAAGGGCTTTGCCGGCTACTGCGGTTCCTCGAAGGATCTGAACGACGCCTTTCCAGCCCCCCATGTCATGGTCGGTTTCCAGCGTGGCCGCTCCGGTGGTGAGCAGAATTCCATCCCCACCGCTGATGCGAACGGGCCCTGTGTAAGCGTCGACCATTAGCCATCCTGTCCGAACAATGGGCGTATCTGACTGCGCAGGATGATTTCGGGTCGACGTCCGGCATCCTCGATGGCCTCCTCGAGGGCCTCGAGTTTGTCCCGGAGACGATCGACTTTCCTCTTCAGTCGCCGATTCTCCTCTTTCAGAGCGAGTACCCGTTTTACACCTTCGAGGTTGAGTCCTTCGGAGGTGAGATCTTGGATCAGTTGTAGGCGCTCGATGTCATCCTGGGAGTATCGACGGGTCCCACCAGGGGTACGGAACGGGTCAATGAGACCCTTGCGCTCATAAATGCGAAGCGTCTGAGGATGCATCCCCGACAACTCGGCTGCCACCGAGATGACGAAGACCGCTTTGGGGATTTCAGTCATGTTCCTCCGTCCATCATCTCAGATGAGACCGCACATCGTCGGTCTCATAGTCCGCCAGTTCCTCGAGGAGTTTCTTCTCGGCCTTGGAAACCTTGTTGGGTACCACTACTTTTACGGTCACCAGGAGGTCGCCCGACCTGCCTCTTTCGGGCTCGATGCCCTTGCCTTTCACACGGAATGTCTTTCCGGTAGGAGTTCCCGATGGGATCTTCACCTTCACGCCGCCGTTGAGTGTCGGCACATCCATCTTGGTGCCCAAAGTCGCTTCGGTGTAGGTGATGGGCACATCGAGGGTGAGGTCGTTCCCCTTGCGACCAAAGGTCTGGCTCGTTGCGACGCGAAGCCTGACTAGAAGGTCACCCGGAGGCCCACCATTCGATCCCGGACCACCTTTGCCTCGGAGACGGAGAGTTGTGCCGTTGCTCACGCCGGCAGGCACCTTTAGTTTGACCTCACGTGTGCGGTTTTCCGAACCACTGCCCCGACACACCTTGCAGGGGGTTTCAATAAGTCGACCTGCGCCCCGACACTGTGGACATGGTTGCGAGAATGAAAAGAAGCCCTGGTTTTGGGCTACGACCCCTCGGCCGCGGCATGTTGGACAGGTTGTTATCTGTGTGCCCGGTTCGGCTCCGGCACCACCACAGTGTGAGCAGGCTGCCTCGCCTCGGAGATTGATTGCGGTGGTCACACCGTGGGCGGCGTCTTCGAAGGAGACCGACATCTCGGTCTGGAGGTCTGGACCTTGGGTAGGGCCGGCTGACGAGTTTCCAAAGCCGAAGAGATCGCCCAGGCCACCCTTGCCACCGAGTAGGTCCTGGAGGTCTTCGACTCTTACCTGCTGACCACCAAAGCCCGCAGATTGTCCACCGAATCCCTGGAATCCGCCGGTACTCGCTACCCGTCGCACTTGGTCGTATTCCTTGCGCTGTTCGGAGTCGGACAGAGTGCTGTAGGCCTCGGAGATTTCCTTGAACTGCTCCTCCGCGGCTGCGTCGTCGGGATTCGCATCCGGATGGTACTTCTGAGCCAGCTTGCGGTATGACTTCTTGACCTCTTCAGATGAGGCCTCGCTGGTGACACCCAACGTCTTGTAGAAGTCCTTCTCGATCCAGTCGCGGTTCACTACTTCACTTCCAGTACGACGAGGGCGGCCCGCAGAACCCTTCCGTTGAGTCGATATCCGCGTCGCAGCTCCTGGGACACAGTCAGGGTCCCGTCGCCGGCTGGTGCGTCAACCGGCTCATGAATTCTCGGGTCGAACTCTTCTCCAATCGTCGGGACGACCTCAAGTCCTTCGGCCTCGAGAGACTTCAGAAGTTGCTCTCGCGTGTTGACAATCCCGGAGTACAGCTGACGTTCGGAGTCGGACTCCGGCTCGACGGCGAGGGCGGCATCGAACGTATCCAGAATCGGCATCAAGCCGGTCACCACCTTTTCCGTGGCGCGGTTGAGCATTTCGGCGTGTTCTCGAATCGATCGCTTGCGGTAGTTTTCGAAGTCGGCGGCGACCCTCTTCAAGTCGTTGAGATAGATGCCCGCCTCTTCTCTTGCCGTCGCTATCTCCCGTAGGAGAAGCCGGATGGTCTCGTCTGGATCGTCTGGCAGTTCCAGACCCAGCGAGTGCGGCTCGGGAGTTGTCGGCTCGACTGGAGGTGCTGCTACTTCGTCGGTTGTTATTGCTTCGTCGGCGTGGCTGTCACTCATCCTCTTCAATGATCTCCGCTTCAACTACATCGTCGTCCTCATCGACCATGGGGTCTCCCTGGGTTCCAGCTTCTTCGGCTTGGGCAGCCGCTGCCTGCTGGTAGAGACGGGTCGCCATTTCCTGGCTTGCCTGGATCAGGGCATCCATCTTGGAACGAATGTCTTCTGACCCTGACTCCTCATTGCCGAGAACCTCTTTGAGATCCGAGACAGCCGCTTCGACCGACGACTTCTCCTCTTCGGTCATCTGTTCGCCCTGCTCTTGGATGAGCTTGTCGGTCTGATGTACAAGCTGGTCAGCCTGATTGCGGGTCTCAACTGTTTCGCGACGCTGAGCATCCTCTTCGGCATATGACTCGGCGTCGGAGACCATCCTCTCGATGTCGCCCTGGGCGAGGGCAGTCCCGCCGGTGATTGTCATCTTCTGTTCCTTGTTGGTCGCCAAGTCCTTGGCATGTACGTGAACGATGCCGTTGGCATCAATGTCGAAGGTGACTTCGATCTGGGGTATTCCCATCGGGGCCGGAGGCAGACCGGTCAGTCGGAACTTGCCGAGACTGTTGTTGTCGTCGGCCATGGTCCGTTCACCCTGGAGAACGTGAATTTCGACCTCAGGCTGATTGGCTTCAGCAGTGGTGAACGTCTCGGATCGCTTGGTTGGGATCGTTGTGTTGCGCTCGATCATGCGGGTCATCACACCGCCCTTGGTCTCGATACCGAGTGTCAGGGGGGTGACGTCGAGGAGGAGGATGTCCTTGACGTCCCCTTTGAGGACACCGGCCTGGATCGCCGCGCCGGATGCGACTACTTCGTCGGGATTGACGCCCTTGTGAGGCTCTTTCGCCGTGAGTTTCTGGATCAACTCCTGAACGGCTGGCATGCGTGTGGAACCACCGACCATGACAACGTGGTCAAGTTCGGCTACATCGATCCCTGAATCCTTTATTACTTGCGCGAACGGACTTTTAGTCCGATCGAGCAAATCCTCAGTGAGTTTTTGGAACTCTGATCTACTCAGCTTCTGCTGGAGATGGAGTGGTCCGGCGTCTGTGGCCGTGATGAAAGGAAGATTGACTTCGGTCTCTGCGACGGTCGAAAGCTCAATTTTCGCCTTCTCTGCCGCTTCCTTGAGACGTTGCATCGCCATTTGGTCCTGGCTCAGATCGACGCCATTGTCGTTGTTGAATGTCTTGACGAGCCACGCAATCACGGCCTCGTCCCAGTCGTCACCGCCGAGCTGGGTGTCACCTGATGTGGCTTTGACCTCAAATACTCCGTCGCCGATCTCGAGGACAGACACGTCAAAGGTGCCTCCACCGAGGTCAAAAACAAGGATGGTGTGGTCTGTTTCTTTGTCGAGGCCGTATGCCAGTGCGGCTGCTGTTGGCTCGTTGATGATGCGGAGCACGTTGAGACCTGCGATTTGCCCGGCTTCTTTGGTCGCCTGTCGTTGGGCGTCGTTGAAGTAGGCGGGGACTGTGATCACCGCGTCGGAGACCGTGTCACCCAAATACGACTCGGCATCCCTTTTTAGTTTCATCAGGATGCGTGCGGAGATCTCCTGGGAGGTGTAGCCCTTTCCATCGATGTCGATCGACCAATCGGTGCCCATGTGGCGTTTGATCGAGCGAACGGTTTGGTCGGGGTTGGTGATGGCTTGACGTTTCGCTACCTCGCCGACGAGAACCTCGCCGTCTTTGAATGAAACAATGGATGGGGTGGTTCGTGCCCCTTCGGCGTTGGCAACCACAGTCGGCTCTCCGCCCTCAAGGACGGCGATAACGCTGTTGGTGGTGCCTAGGTCGATACCTACGGCGCGTGACATGGTGGTGGAAACCTCCGGTTTCAGATTGAGTCGATGTCAATACTACAACCTGAGTGCGATGTTGTCACATTTGAGTAGTGACCCCACCCTGACCTGGGATTTTATGAGGCCAGGCTGTTGATGTAGTTGATCAAGTCGGTGATCTCATCGTTGCTGAGAGTCTCGCCGTAATCGGGCGGCATGATGGCATCGAAGCCCTGCACGATCTGCAGAGATGGGTCGACGATCGAGTTGAGAAGGTAGGTGTTATCGGCAATGACGCTTTCGCCTGAAACTAAGGGCCGACTGCTACCTGCAAGACCTTTCCAGGTCGGGCCTGAACTCGGTGTTCCGTCGATCGTGTGGCACTGAAGACAACCTTTGCTCTCTGCGAGGATTTGGCCCCGATCGGCCGAATCAGCATCAAAATCGATTGGGGTGGTGGTGTCCGTCGTGGCATCGCCAAATGATTCGCCAGTGAACAGGAACAGTCCAGCGCCGAAAGCGACAACAACAACTATGGCGAGGACACCCTCGGTCCAACTTCTCATCGATGCTGAACCGTAGACAACGCTGCCGGCAAACCTCAGGTTCTGGAGGCTTGTCCCCGATCCCCGTTGACCTCCACCTAGGTTGTTCCCGATGGGGCCGCTCACCCGTCGACAGTTCATCGCCACCGCTGCTGGGCTGTCACTGGCAGCGAACGCCTTTGCTTTGCCCGTGACCGCCTTGACGGTCAACCCGAGATCGTCGTGGGGTTCGGAACGTCCTCCCAAAGGCCCGCTTTCCTCAGAGGACGTGAAGTTTCTCATTGTCCACCATTCCGCATCTCACAACGGTCATACGAGCGCCGACACACCAGACATTCTCCGTGGCTGGTTCGACTATCACACTGGCCCTGACAAGGGCTGGAACGACATCGCTTACAACTTCATCATCGATTCCGAGGGAGTGATGTGGGAAGGCCGACAGGGAAGCTTGGCCGGGGCGGTGGCCGGGGACGCCACCAGCGGCAACCAGGGTTATACCCAACTCATTTGTGTGATTGGTGACTTCAACACGGGACAGCCGACCGGAGCGGCACTCGACTCGTTGAGAAAGATGCTCGGCTGGCTGGCTGATCGCCACGGTGTATCAACGGCACCAGGAGCTCAGGTCACCTTCACGTCAAGAGGGTCAGATAGGTGGTCAGTTGGTACCGAGGTAGCTACTCCGACGATTGCCGGCCATCGCGATATGAGCATGACGTCGTGTCCCGGTGACAACCTCTACTCGTATGTTGTCGGCGGACTGACCGCAGACGTCGAGGCAGTGCGTGGCGGTGGATCGCCAGCATCGACCACGAAGTCATCCACCACGACCACTGCGACGCCGACCACCACAACAACAAGTGCTTCCACGACTACCGAGACGACCACGACGACCACAACGCTGACATCGACAACGACGACGGCTGTGCCAAGCACTGCGACATCGCTGGCCAACGCCGCCACGACCAGCCCACCGACCATGTCTCCTCCTCCGACCACAGCGCCGACCACCATCCCGGTGGCGATCGAGGAGGTCGAAGTCGAGACGGGCATCCCTTCGCTTCTGACCGGCTCGGCGGTGCTGGTAGCGGCAGGTAGCGCGCTTCTTCTATGGAGACAGCGTCGAATGGGCGGCTAGACCACCTCGACGATCGAAAACCTCTGGTAGTCGCGCCTGTAAAGAGGCGCTCATTGGCTCATCTTTGATAAGCCAGACCTTCTTGTGTCGACTATCAGACATTTATTGAAAGTCGCCAGCCCGACAGTCTCGGCTTAAGCCTTCCTCTCCACCGGTTCCCCCTCTTGTGACCGAAAGGAGGGCACATGACATACGCAGCAGACGCAAACCTCCGTCCAGCGGTTGATGCCGATTACACGGCAGCGTCAAAGTGGCGGAGTCGAGGCATCAACCTGGCTATGGCTGGGCTGACTATCACGGCGGTTGCCTTTGTTGGCAACCTGGCCGCAGTCGGACAAACCGGCGCTGATCGAGCCTCAACTCTGGCATGGACATTTGGTGTCACCACAACAGGATTCGCCCTGATCAAGACGGCGATCGCCGTCGTGCTTTGGGGGATCATCCTGAAACTGTGGCTCCGAGCGGAGTCGCTAAAGGTGGCTCTTCCCAAGCTTGTTGGGACGCCTGGAACAGATCCGCAGCCACTTGGTGACATCGATACATCGTTTGGCAAAGCCACTATCACCGAGAAGGCGCCGGGACCGCTCCCAATCCACAAGATGGCAAAGAAAATGTTCCGACCCATGATCGTCATGGGGCTCATGGCTGTCATGGTTGGGCTTGTTGTTTCGTTTGTGGCCGCGGGATCAGCACCAAACACGGCCGCTTTGGCCTGGATGCAGGGTCTTCAGTTCCTTGGAGAGGGCATGCTGCTTAGCGGCATTTCCTTTTTGCTCGGCACCATTCTCTGGGCACTCCGAACGGCTGGAGGCGAAGTCCAGGAGTCCCTCGGCGTAAATACATACACACCAAAGATGCCGAATACTGCCAAGGCGTTCGTGGCTCTGATGATGCTTGGTCTGATGGTTTCCATCGCTCAATTCATCGGCTACGTAGCGGTTGCAGGCTCATCTGATCCAGCAGCCGCCTTCGCTTGGCTAGGCCCATTTCGCGAGTTCGGTCTGGGGCTGATCCTCGCTGGAATCGCTCTCGCACTTGTGAGCATTGGCAATGTTCTCGGATTCCAGTTCTGGCGAGTTGCAAACCTGATCAAGAACGGAGAGAGGAGCTGACATGACAACTAATACAGCAACATCGAGCAACGACTTCGCTATCGACGTCAGCAAGAAGGGGCTCGGATACAACAAGCCGCAGAAAATGGGCAAGAAGCTCTGGGCTCCTATGTGGATCATGGCGATCATGGCATTCCCTATCGCCCTCGCTCTCGGCGTGGTTAGGTCCAACGCCATATCGAGCGGAGAGGCTGAAACGACGATTGCAACCCTCGGCCACGTCACGACCGGAGTGATGTTCATTGGATTCAGCGCAATATTCGCCGCGATCTCCTTCGCCATTGCTCGGATCCTCGGGGAGTTCCGCAAAGGTGGCGGCGAGGTCCAGGAGTCGGTGAGCACTGACGTGCGAACACTGAAAATGCCGCCGACCGCCAAGATCTTCATCTTGGGAATGGCCATGGGGATGATGACCTTGCTCGTCGCCTCGATCGTTCATTTCGTTGTCGCCGCCCAGGTGTCATCAGGATCGATCAGTGTGGCGACTGCCGAAACCGCCGCTATCACTCTGGAGGCAGTCCGCCGGCTCGGTGTCGCCGTGTATTTGGTTGCGATCACGTTTGGTCTTGCGACCATTGTGAAAGTGCTCAGGTTCCAGGCGATAAGGCTGCGGGAGCTGGTTTAGTTTTCCTCCCAAACTTCTTGTGCTCTCACAACCGGAGGGGCCAACCGCTGGGTTGGCCCCTCTTTCGGTTTGAGGCTGAGGGGATACGGAGAGGATCCGGAACTTCATGCGCCCCGCATGCCCGGCGCTACGCCCACTTGGTGGGCACTACTACCTGAGGTAAGCGATATTTGGGAGGGATTGTCGTGGTGACGACAATCCTGTGGGTCTGTTGGCATAAAGGGACAGGGTGGCGACATTTACCAGTTGAACCTCCGACGCTTGACCTATTCAAAGGGTATGAAAATGGACCAAGTCGACATCGCGCTTCTCGTCCTTAGGGTCTGGGCTGGGTTTGTCCTCATTGCCCATGGCATCAACCACGGAAAGAGCCTGAAAGGCACCGCCAGCTGGTTCGGCAAGGTCGGATTCAGACAGGCCAAACTCAACGCCTTCCTCTCCTCAGCGACGGAGGTTGCCGTCGGGCTGGCGCTGATTGCGGGACTGCTGACGTCGTTTGCTGCCGCCGGTCTCGCCGCCATCATGTTCGTTGCTTTCTGGTCGATCCACCGATTCGTCGGGTTCTTCGTGTTTCACCGACCCGATGAGGGGTACGAATACGTTTTCACATTGGTGGCGATAGCACTGGCCTTGGCGGTAGCCGGGCCTGGTGCCATCTCGATCGATGCCAGCCTCGGCATTGACGGGACTCTTTCCGGCGGAGTGGGCGCCGGTATCTTCGCTCTCGGTCTGTTCGCGGCAATCGGTCAACTTGCCATGTTCTGGCGCAAACCCATCACAGAGGAAACACCCATATGAAACTCGACTCACTGCCTGCATCGTTTGCGCCCACACGAGTTGCTCTACATCAAATTGCCTTCTTTGCCGTGAGTCCAGCCCGTTACAAGGCCATGGGTCGGATGGGATTGACTGCGACGCCAGGTGGGTACGGCACTCCTGAGTTCGACGGGAGAGTGTTGAGAGTCGAGGGCGCCCTTTTGGTGGACGAACGCGACGGCAAAGTCGCCACTCAGACGATCACCACCATTCGAGCTGCCTCAGAATTCTTCGGTAGCCAATACGAGGCGAAGTGGTTTGCCGACTTTCACGACCCACTGTCGCCGGCCGACCCCGATACAACGCTCGAAGTCGACGATGCGAGCGGTCACGCGATTGGAGAGTGGTTCGAGTTCGGTGTTGGAGTCCTCAGCGAATTGAGGTCTCACGGTCAGGACGGAGACGATGTTTCTGAGGTCCAGTTGTGGCCGGAGCACTTCGATCCGGCGACCGAGATGGGTGATTCCGACTTGGGGCAACGAGCCAGTTTCGGCGCTTCTCCGGGCGATGGGACCCACTCGGAGCCCTACCTATATGTTGCCGCGTGGTCGGACATCGATCGGTCCAACGAGTTCTGGAACGAAGACTCGTTCAACGGAGCAAGCCTCACCTATCGCGATCTCATCGCCAGCGCAGATCCCCACGGTCTGGCGATGGAGTTCCTAGTCGACGGGTATCGAGTCCTCCACACGGGCTGACGAGAGAGTTTCCATCATCCCAGCCGCGGCTGCGCGCACGATCATGATCGTCTCGTCGTAATCCGCGGAAGACCCGCCATAGGGATCGGGTACCTCATCTTCCTCTGAATGGGGGTCATAGGTGCGAAAGAGTCGTACCTTCGCCTGATCTTCCAACGAAGGCGTCATCGTCTTGAGATCTCGCATGTTGGACCGATCCATCGCCAAGATGATGTCGAAGCGATCGAAGTCGCCGGCATGGACCTTTCGAGCACGACCGGTCACGTCGAGCCCAACTCTCATGCCGGCGGCCACTGATTCGTCGTGTGGAGGCTGGCCGATGTGCCAGGTTCCGGTCCCGGCTGAATCCACGTCGATATCCATACCAAATGTCTCGGCGGCCTCTCGGATTGCTGCCGCCGCTGACGGCGAGCGGCAGATGTTGCCCAGACAGACGGTGAGCACACGAATTGTCATTGTCTCATCTCCGAGACGCGTTCCTCGGCCAGGTTTATATACTGCTCCTCGGTGTCGAAACCCACGTAATGACGCCCGGTCTCGACAGCGGCGACCGCCGTGGTCCCGGAACCAAGAAACGGGTCGAGGATTAGATCGCCCTGATAGGTGTAAAGCTCGATCAGCCGACGGGGGAGGGCGACGGGGAACGGTGCTGGATGTCCTATGCGTGTTGCGCTCTCTGATGGGATTTCCCAGACGTCGAGTGTTGCTTGGAGGAACTCGTCGGTGCCGATGGTCGACTGGTGTGGTAGCCCCCGGACTTCCCTTTCTGCTCGTTTGACAGCACGATCGAATCGACCTTTGGAGGCGATGATCACCCTCTCAGTTATGTCGCGAAGTACCGGATTCTGGGGTGAGCGATACGAGCCCCATGCACAGCTGCCACCCGCACCCTTAGCTTTCTGCCAGATCACCTCACCGCGCAGGAGCATGCCCAGATCGTCTTGGAGAATGGAGATCACGTCGGCAGATAGGGATCGGTATGGCTTGCGGCCCAGGTTGGCGACGTTGATTGCCATCCGACCACCCGGCTCGAGCTTGCCCAGCGATACGTCCAAGACGTCGCGGAGCATTTCCATGTATTCGACGTAGCTAGAAGGGACGTGACCAGCCGTGACGTCTGTCTCGTATTCCTTGCCGGTGAAGTAGGGGGGTGACGTCACAACGAGGGCAACCGACCGGTCAGCTACCTGAATGTCGGTCATCTCTCGGGCATCACCAAGGAAGAAATTGTCGACGGTCGCCGGTTCGGAGACCCCTTCGTCGGGGGACAGCACCGGTGGCGAGAACCGCTCGTAGAAAGGGGTTGCGTCGTGGGATTCGCGCTTCCCCGAGCCAAAATCGGACGTGACTGTTGCCAGCCGTTGTTTTGCCACGGAGATGAATTTACTTCGGTCGGCCTCCAGCTCGGCGTAATGGTGTCGCTAGGACAACAATGAGTGAAAGATGAAAGTCGAGCTATCACCCGACCGCCCAAAACTCACCGTCACCCTCTCCGACGGGTCCGAGGCGATTCTGAGCCCTCTTGCCAGTGGTGATCGCGATTGGATCCGGGAAGGTTTCGGTGAGTTGTCTGTGCAAAGCCGATACACCCGGTTCGGGATGGGTGTCGGCAGGCTGACTGCCAATGAGCTCGATTATCTGGCTGACGTGGACCAGCGGACTCATGTGGCTTGGGGTGCGCTGGTCGACGGGAACGGTGCCGGCGTAGGTCGCTATATCGCCACCTCCGAGCCGGGTAGTCCGGAGGTGGCTATCACCGTTCTCGACGAATTCCAGGGGAACGGCCTTGGCACCATCCTGCTTCGGGTCCTGGTCGGCGTTGCGCGACACGACGGACTGAAGGAGCTCGTTTTCAGAGTTGTGCCTGGCAACACACGTGTCCAGGCCAAACTGTCGGCCATCGGCGCCGACACGACCTTGGTCGACGGTCTGACCGAGGGCCGGATTGTTGTCGCCGACATCCGGAAGGATGTTTTGGAGAGAGAGGTCGTCGAAGTTCTCGAGGAATTTCGGCGGTCTTAAGAGGGCTGCTCGTCCGTTTCGAGGTCAAGAGATGCGGAATTGACGCAGTAGCGAAGACCTGATGGACCCGGGCCGTCGTCGAAAACGTGGCCAAGATGGCCCCCGCAATTCGCACATGTGATCTCTGTTCGAACCATGCCAAACGAACGATCCTGCTCCTCGTCGACCATTGCCGGGTCGAGTGGTTGGAAGAAACTAGGCCAACCTGATCCCGACTCGAATTTGTTTTCAGATGAGAAAAGCTTCTCGCCACAACCGGCGCAGCGGTAGGTTCCCGATTGTTTGGAGTCCCAATACTTGCCAGTGAATGCCCTCTCTGTGTCACCTTGACGCAGCACCTGGTATTGGTCGGAACTCAGTTTGTCCCGCCACTCCGAATCTGTTTGTGGCATATCACTCATTACGACTCCTTCTAACCCATATTCAAGCCGAGGTGTTCCTCTAGCCGGTCAACGAAGACACCCATTGCCGCGTTCAGTCGATATCTCGCAAGTTCCGGTGTGCTCCAATCAACGCTGTCGATCTCTGGGTATTCACGGCCGTGCATGGTGAATGTACCTGGGTTGAACGTGGACAATTCGAACTCTTCACCGACAGCCCAAGCGACCACCACTTTGCGAGAGCGCAGCGGGCTTGCTCCGATCGGGACCCAGTTGGCCATGGGCGCCGGCCACCCTGTCTCCTCTTCGAATTCGCGTGCAGCCGCAATCTCGTCGGTTTCCCCGTTCTTGACCATTCCTTTGACCAGTGACCAAGCACCCTCATCGCGCCCAGCGAAGAAGGGTCCACCTGGGTGGGCGATCAATACCTCGAACGGGTCGAGACGGAAGGGGAGAAGACCCGCGGATCTCATGTGGTGCGACATTACGCTGCCCGACGTGACCGCCCTGGCCACCTACTCGAGGAACGATCCAGATGTTTCTACCTTTGACCAGCGTCTCCAACTGGGCCAGTCGGAGATCCTTGGGGTGGGGATCAAACGGATCACGATGGACCAACTCGAATTGGCTGCCAGCGGATACTTCGACGGAGAAGATGAGTTTGCTACTGCCGTTCACGAGTCTCGAAAAGCGATAAAGAGGATTCGCGCCCTTCTTCGACTGGTCCGTCCCGAGCTGACGGACCGCGTGTACGGCTATGAAGATCACACGATGCGCGACACAGCTCGGCTGGTTGGAGAGGTGCGATCGGTGGTTGCCGTGACCGAGGCGGCACTCTCAATCCGAAATCTATACGGCGAGCTGCTTGCGGACGGCACCTTCGACGAGCTGGCGGCAAGACTGTTACATCGACGCGAACTCAACGAGCTGCAGGCTCTCGAGGATCCCAATCTGGTGGGGCTGGTGGTCCGGAATTTAGAGAAGGCCTACCACCGCTACTCGTCCTGGCCAACCGATCTCGACACACGCGAGGTCTATGGGCTCGGTATCCGTGACAAGTACTCCTCGATCGAGCACGGACTCCACTCCACATATGGTCGCGGTCGTCGACAAATGGTTGTCGCGTACACCACACCAAGTGACGAGAACTTTCATCGGTGGCGAAGGAACGCCAAGTACCTGCGCTATCAGATCGAGTTTCTCGCGCCGCTCTGGCCAGAGGTTGTTGTGGGGATGGCGACGACTCTGGATCGTCTCGGTCTGGTGCTTGGTGAGGACCATGACCTGGCTGAGCTTCTCGCTCTATTACGCACTCGACCTGATCTCTGTCCCAACCCGAGGGAGCGTTCACTGTTCTCCGCGTTGGTCACCCAGAGAAAGACCGAACTTCAGTTCGCGGCCGAGATCTTGGGTAGACGCATCTACGCCGAGAAACCGTCGTCGCTTCAACATCGTTTTGGGGAGTACTGGGAGAGTCGCAAGATGGCTCTCAACGCGCCTCTCGACACCATCACTGTCTATTAGCGATTTTGCTATTGGGCTGGACGGAATCATCGGGTCGCAGAGCCTGTTGAATCGGTGGTAGGTATCCCAACTGTGAGGCTCCCAATGTCAGATCGTGGACGTGTTCGCGTCGAATCCTCGGGGCGTCGTGTCAGGGCCATGCTTGGAGGCGAGGTCGTCGCCGACACAACCAGCCCACTCCTTGTCTGGGAAGTGCCCTACTACCCGACGTATTACTTCCCAGAGGCTGACGTGAAGACGGAGCTTCTTGTAGAGACAGGTGAGACCCGTCGTAGCCCGTCCCGCGGCGAGGCCACGCAATACGTGGTCAAGGCCGGCAACGCCGAAGGGGCCGCTTATGCCTTCCACGAGCCCGCAATACCTGAAATCGCCGGCCATTATTCTCTGGTTTGGAAAACTATGGACCACTGGTTCGAAGAGGACGAAGAGGTCTGGGTTCACCCACGGGATCCCTATACGCGGATCGATATTCTTCCCTCCAGCCGGAGAGTGAGAATCGAGATCGGCGGTATGACGGTCGCTGATTCCACCAACGCCTCCTTCCTCTTCGAGACTGGGTTGCCCACCAGGTATTACATACCAAAAACCGATGTTCGCATGGACCTGATGACACCCACCGATCTCGAAACGGCCTGCCCCTATAAGGGGGTTGCCCACTACTGGAGTGTCAACGTTGGTGACGAGACACACGAGAACCTTCTTTGGGGATACGACTCACCGTTGGCCGAGTCGCA
>CAXMOW010000031.1:0-18088 GCA_964195235.1 uncultured Acidimicrobiia bacterium
GCCGGATTGTGGGTGGACGATGCAATGGATGCTCGCACGGAGCTGATTGAGGCGGGGGTTCGGACAGTTACCGAATTGGAAATCGGACCTGATGGGCATCGTTGGTTTTATTTCAAGGCTCCCGATGAGAATTTCTACGAAATCTGTGAGCACCCAGGTCCGCGACCAGTGCGCGGGGTTTGAAACGGTTCAGTTGAGGCTCTCAATGAGCTGTTTGGCTGCAACCTCATAAGGGACAGCCTGGCCACGCTCGTAAGCCGCTTCGTATTCGGAATCGTTGACATCGTTTCGGATCTCAGCGAGTGCGTCTGTCGCCATCTCCAAAGCCGACACGGTGTCAGCCATGGCTTGTTGGGCGCTCATCGGCTCGGCGATGACCGTAGCCAATCGCTCGATCGCAGCGGTACGGCGTCCGGTCAACGCTTGCACTCGGGCGGTCTTGGTCATCATGGTGAGAACCCCCGACACTATTCCCGTCTCCTCCGCAGTGGCGATGCTTTCGATGTATGCGCGTTCTGCGGCCTCGAGATTCCCGGCTGCCTCCTGCGCCTGGGCCAAGCCTTCCAGCCCAACCATCAGCCCACGTCTGTATCCGATATGTCGACAACGCTCGACCTGGGAGGCGAGTAGGGCGATGGCCTCGTCGGTGCGGGCCTCCGAAGTTGCGACCCATGCGCGCAACCAAAGGTTCCACGTCATGTAGTAGTACTCGTTTCGCTCTTCGTATACGACCATCGCCTCAGGCAGCAATCGTTGAGCAGTGTCGACGTCGTTGCTGAGCATTGCCGCCAGCGACCGCCAATTCTTCCCGGCGGCTTCATAAAACGGATCGTCTTGGGTTTTACCTACCTCGATCATCTCAACGGTGGCGGCCACCATGGCATCCGGCTGACCGGTGTATGCCATTGTTATTGCCAAACCCTGCATTGAGACCCAGAACCCGATTACGTCATCACTTTCGCGCAGAATGCCGATCGCCTCCAGCACGGCTTCAGGATTCGGCTGGCCGAGCAAAGCAAGAAAATAGGACCGGAACGCGATTGAGAGGGCACCCAGGACACGCTGGTTGGGAGCGCTGGAATCGACTCCAAATGCCGAAACACCCTCTTCGAAAAGAGCAACTCCTGCCAGATACCAACCACGAATCTCATACAGGTACATGATCGGCAATATGACTTTTCGACCCATGTCGGCATCCCGTGCCTGAAGCGCGTAGCGCCACGCATCTCTCGCGTTTTCTAAATCAGCTTCGATCTCCTCTATCGCTTCGGGCTGTCGCTCCGTCAGAATTTCGTCGAATATCCGCTCCAGAAAGCTGGCGTAGTAAACGCAATGACCGTTGTGGACCTCTTCGAATATCTGTGGGTCCTCTTGAAGTGCTGAATCGGCGTACTGACGAAGGAGCTCATGCACGGTGTAGCGATCTTTGGTGGCGTTGGCCGTGACCAAGGATTTGCTTACCAGTGTTGCCAGGTCACGGATTGACGCACCGGCCACCTGGTCGGCTGCTTCGCGAGAGAAGCCGCCCCTAAAGACAGATAGCGCCGCAAACACTTTCCGTTCGGCCGGGGAAAGAAGCTCCCACGAATAGTCAAAAACAGCACGGACGCTTCGGTGACGATCGGGAATGTCTCCCATTTCTGTTTCGAGAAAGTCGAGACTCTTAGAGATTTCTGTGGCGATCTCGGCTACCGGAAGAACATCAACCCACGCCGCTGCCAAGAGTATCGCCAGCGGCATTCCTCCGGTGAGAGTCAGAATGCGTGACAGGCTGGCGAGGTTGTCGGAGTCGAGCGCAAAGCTCGGCTCAGCTCGTTTGGCTGCGTCGAGGAACAGACGAACGCCGCTGGTGCTCAGTGCATCCTCATCGGTGTCCCATTCGGTGTCCAGCCCTCCAAGGGCCAATACCGTCTCTCCGGTGAGGCCGAGCTTGGTTCGCGACGTAACGATGATCGTCACGTCTCCGGTCGCGCGGAGGATCTCGGAGACGACGGAAGCGGAATCTACGACGTGCTCGAAGTTGTCGAATACCAAGAGCTGACGCTTATTGGCCAGATACTTGAGTAACTGTGCTTGCGGCTCCTCGTCTGACGAGAAGGCCACGCCTATCGACTCGGCGATTGTCTGGACGATATCCCCGCTTGTGCTCACGTCGGCCAGGCTGATAAAAAAGGCCCCGTCCGGATAGTCGGTTGTCAAATCTGCCGCCGCCTGGATCGCCAAACGCGTTTTGCCGGTGCCACCTGGAGCGAGGATGGTGAGAAGCCGAGTTTGGCCGAGCAAGTGTTCGGCCTCTTTCAGTTCTTTGTCGCGTCCGACGAAATCGGTTAGTTGTTGGGGAAGATTGTTGGGCACCGCGTTCAAGGAAGCCAGGGCCGGGAATGAGTCGGGAATGCCAGGCGGGTTGAGCTGATAGACGTGCTCGGGCCTGGTGAGGTCTTTCAGAGCGTGTTCGCCCATATCGGTGAAGGTGATCGCTTCGGGGAGATTTTCCTGGACCAGTTCCCAGGTCGTGTTCGAGATCACCGTCTGGCCACCGTGGGCGATCGCCCTCAAACGGGCAGCTCGATTTACCGCCGCCCCGTAATAGTCGCCTAATTGGAGGTCGGCGCTCCCGGTGTGGACCGATGCTCTTATGCAGATTGGTCTGGGAGTCACCCATTCGACCTCTGACATGCTTGTCTGCATTTGCGAGACTGCGGCCACAGCGTCGGTGGCTTGGGCGAAGACGATGAACCGGCTGTCGCCTTCTCCTCGGGGTTTGACTGACACGCCGCTATGGGCGGCGACCGCTTCGTCAATGGCATTGTCGTGCTGAGCGAGAGCATTCATCATTGCCTCGGGAGCGTCTTCCCAGAGACGCGTGCTGCCCTCGATGTCGGTGAAGACGAACGTCACGACGCCCTCGGGAAGACCACCCATGGCCGTGACGATACTTGACCACCGGTTGCGCTGGCTCGATTCACGGGTTCTAAAGTCGTCCAACCTTGCTGTTAGATCAACCGACATTCCTCGAGCACTTTCCCCCGATGGGGATATACGAGGTGTTGTTCAGCTTTCTGGATAGCGCCGGCACCTACATGGGCAATCCGGGTACACATCCGTGGGCTCAGGGGAAACTACTCCTCTTTCGGGATGGGGGGTGTGGCCCGCCCTTCGCAAATCCTGGTCTCCCAACTGCTCGAGATCGAGAGGGTGGTCCAGGCGCGCCGGGTTGTCGGCGAGTTCTATGGAGAACAGCGTGTCCGATATCACGAAGGCCTCACCGATTGTGGATTCGAACTGTTCACCGGCGATGGCGGCTTCTATCATTGGGGCCGTCTCCCCGGTGCCATCACCGCTCGGGAGTTCAACCAACGTCTGTTCGAACACAAGGCAGCGATTCTCCCCGGACCTCTGACCGACGTACTGCGTCGAGGTGATGATGGTCCCAACGGAGATTTCATCCGCTTCTCCTTCGGGCCCATCCTCCCTGAAACCTACGAAAACAACATGGCAATCATCAAGACCTGCCTCCCCTAAATCCAAACCTCAGGTAGTAGCGCCCAATTCGCGGGCGTAACGGCCCGCATGGGGGGTGCCCAGACCTATCCGGTCGAAATCAGCGAATTTTCGCGGCAAGCCGCCAAATAAACCCGGGAACCGCTTGCAGCTGTGAATCCGTCCAAGGGGCACTAACGCATAGGAGGAGAAGCCATGCGAAGCCAGAAGTCGAAGCTCATTGGAACGGTGATCGGTCTGGGACTGATCGCTTCCGCATGCACGGCAAATGGGTCCATCCCCACAACTGTCACTGAGGGTTCCACCTCTGGGACAGGCTCAACGCCTCGTCCACCGGTGGGCTTACTGGCAACCCACTCCCTCGTGCCGTTTGACGCCTGTGAGTCGTTCCTCGAATACGTGACCACCCAGGCCGTTGACATGGTCGGCCCTTATGGCCTCGAAGATCACTTCTTTGGGCAGCCATGGTTTGGTTTCGATGACGGGCGAGCGCTTGAAGAGTTCGCCGCCCTAAGCACCGTCGAAGGTGATGGCGCAAGCACTCCTGCCTTCTCTGGGACAAATGTTCAAGTGCTTGGTGTTGACGAGCCGGACATCGTCAAAACCGATGGTGAGCGAATCATCGTCCTATCCGAAGGAACCCTGATTGTGGCTGATATCACAGGAGGCGAGCCACGGATTGAGGGAAGGCTGCAGATCGGCACTCTCTCCGTGCAGAGTCTTTTCCTTTCCGGTGACACAGTGCTGATGTTCGGCTCGGCCTGGAACTCCTTCCAGCCACTGGTCGAGAGTGACGATTTCGCCCCCTCCTATCAGACACCTTCGGTGCAACTCGTAGAGGTCGACATCAGCGGAGACCCCGAAGTCGTCCGCACGATGAGCATTGACGGCCAGTTTGTCTCGGGTCGGATGATCGACGAGACCGTTCGATTGGTCCTGCGTTCCGGCCCGGTGGGGTTCGAATGGAGTTATCCAAGCGGTTCTGGATTGCGTGCCGAGCGCAAGGCTATCGAGGAGAACCGGGAGATCATCCTCAACTCTGAACCCGACAACTGGATCCCCTATTACATCGTTACAGATGCCGACGGCGACGTAACAGACGAGGGCGCACTTTTTGATTGCAACCGTGCCAGCCATCCGGAGGAGTTTTCCGGACTGAACATGCTCTCAGTGATGACGATCGATCTTGGCGACGGTCTGGACTTGACCGATTCGATGGGCGTGCTCGCCACTGGTGACACGGTCTATGCATCAGCGGACAGCCTCTACGTTGCCACTCAGAATTGGAATACCTGGCTATGGGCGCAACAAGGTGGTGGTGACCGCGAACCTGAGAGTGTCACCAGCGACATCCACAAATTCGACATCAGCAATGCCCGAGTCACTCGATATGAGGCGTCAGGCGTAGTTGAGGGATATCTCCTCAATCAATTCGCGATGGATGAACATGAAGGTCGCCTTCGTGTTGCCTCGACCACTCAGCCCAACTGGTGGGGGACCGGTTTCGAATCGGAATCCCTTGTCACAGTTCTAGAGCAGGAGGGTGGCGAGCTCAATCAGGTGGGCGTCGTCGACGGTCTGGGCAAAACCGAGCAGATCTATTCGGTGCGATTCGTGGGCGACATGGCCTATGTAATCACGTTCCGCCAGACGGACCCTCTGTACACGGTCGATCTTTCTGACCCGACTAAACCAGAAGTCGTCGGTGAGTTGAAAATTCTTGGCTACTCGGCGTATTTGCACCCGGTTGCCAATGGCCTTCTGATGGGGATTGGTCAGGATGCGACTGAGCAAGGCCGGGTCCAAGGCACACAGGTCTCGATCTTTGACGTGAGCGATCCTGCAGATCCAAAACGGGTCGACCAGATCACCCTCAGCAAAGGTTCAAACTCCGAAGTCGAATACGACCATCACGCATTTCTCTACTGGCAGCCAACCGGTCTAGCGATGGTCCCGGTGCAGCAGTGGTGGTACGACGACAACAGCGAATCGGCCTTCTTTGGCGCCGTCGGTTTCGAGGTTGACGATCACGGACACCTCCACGAGGTGCAACGTGTCTCCCATCCCGGCGGCGATCGTGAACAGTGGGACTGGCGGGCCCGGATCGTGAGGTCGGTTGTTGTTGGAGACAACGTCTACACCATCTCGGCCAAAGGCATCATGAAGAGCGAGCTCGACGGTCTCGACGAACTCGAGTGGCTTGGCTTCTAGATCCGAGGTCTAGTCACTCGGTGTCGGCTCCGGATGGCACCCAAGTGTGACCCATAAGAGGTCGAATACACGGACCATGAAGAATCCCATCCCTTTTGGGCGAAAAGACAAACTCTGTGAGCACGTTGAGACCATCGCCGGTTCCGCCAGTGGAATCCGGCGTGTGGTCTGCAAGGACTGCGGGAACGTGAGCGTCAGTCACATCGGTGGAGCTGTGACAAAAGAGGTTGGCTTCACCGATACCAAACAAGACGTGTCGGGGTAGCGACAACCGCTTCGTACCATGGCATTCTGGTCATGGATTCAGACGCGCCACTCGACGACGAACTCTTCTTCGAGGAGTGGGATTTCGAAGACGAAGATGACGAAGAGCTAATTCCACCACCATGGCGGCGTCCGCTGATCATTGGCGTCGCCTCCATAACGGTTGTGGCCATGGCTCTTGTTCCGCTTTACAACCTCATCAACGGAGGTCAGCGGGCCGTCGCTGAAAACGGTCTTGAGGTTTGTGGGTTCGACTATTGCATTGTCCAGGAAGAGGTGCGTGCGTCGGATCTCGATTTGGCGATGAGTCGGTTTTCCAACACTTACCTGGATGACGAGGGTGCGACACGTCTTGCCGATCTGCTCGTCGACCATCTGAACGTGCAAGCGGTTTCGGTTCTGGTTGTGGATCGTCTCGACGGTCGGATCGAGGGCCAATACGACCCGTCGACCCGAACCATTTTCATCGAGAGACCAGCGAGGGCTTGGACTGTCCTGCATGAGGTTTCCCATGCCGTTTCGACGGGCCACGGAGAAGATTTCCTGGCCGTAGTGGTAAACCTGACCGCCTGGCTGGATTCGACGTTGATCGATTGACATCGGGTTGGCAACGGCCGATACTACGACATATCGAAGTTCATCGATATATCAAGGTGACGTAGTGAAACATCAAGTAGTTGTGATCGGCGCCGGACCAGTTGGTCTTGCTGCCGGTGTTCGTCTGATGCAGGCCGGTGTCGAGGCCGTGATTCTCGAAGCCGGACCTGATGTTGGTCACACCGTCCGCGACTGGGCACATGTTCGTTTGTTCACCGACTGGCAGTCGGTGATAGATCCAGTTGCGGTTGCAATGTTGGAGGCTTCCGGATGGGCCGCCCCACCACCCAAGGAGTTTCCGACAGGCGGCGAGCTGGTGGATCGATACCTCGAGCCGTTGGGAGCCATCCTTGGTGATCGAATTCAGTTCGGACACAGTGTGATCGCAATCTCGAGGCAAAACCGAGACAAGGTGGTGACCGAAGGGAGGGATGACCTTCCGTTTCTAGTTCGGGTCGAGTCAGCCGATCGTGTGATCGAATTGACTGCCGATCGTGTGGTCGATGCCTCCGGCACTTGGACATCTCCAAATCCGATGGGAGCTGCCGGCCTGGCCGCGATTGGCGAAGACACCGCGGTCAACATTCGTTACGGAATGCCCGACGTTCTTGGTCGTGAGCGATCTCGATATACCGGCAAGAGAATCTTGGTCGTCGGCGCCGGTCACTCGGCGGCGAACGTGTTGCTGGACCTCGCAGAATTGGCTCTCGAGGAGCCGGAGACTGTTCCGATGTGGGCGGTTCGCCGTCCAGACGCAACCAAGGCGTTTGGTGCAATGGAAGAAGACGAATTGCCAGAGCGTGGCAAAGTCGGCCTCGAACTTCGCCACAGGGTGGAAGCAGGCCGCATCCAACTGGAGGCGGACTTCCGGGTGGCCAGCGTCACCGAGTCATCCGGTCGCGCTTACGTGGTCGGATCGAGTGTCGATGGGTCAGAACGGACCCTGGCGGTGGATGAGATAATCGTTGCCACTGGCCAACGACCCGATCTCTCCCTCACACGTGAGCTTCGTTTGGAGTTGGACTCGTGGCTGGAGGCGCCGATTCGTCTTGCGCCGCTGATCGATCCCAACGTTCACACGTGTCTCACTGTCCCCGCACATGGTGTCGAACAACTGTCTCACCCCGAGCGCGGCTTCTTTACGGTCGGGATCAAGAGTTACGGGCGAGCGCCGACATTTCTGATGGCCACTGGTTACAAACAAGTCGAGTCAGTTGTTGGCGCAATCACAGCTGAGGTAGGTCGGGTCTAGACGATTGCTTCGTCGTACTTCGGGCCGAGACTCGACCAGGAGAACTGGCCCATCCAGGGGATGACGATCGACCTCAGGCGGGCTCGAAGATCGGCGTCGGCTGTCGCCTTGTGGAGAAGCCGGTCGAGATCGTCATCGCTTCCGTAGAGGGTTTCGTCCCAGATGGGCTCTGGCACCAATTCGGGGTAAGAAAGGCCGGCGGGAAAAACGGGTACGGCACCCGCGCACATTGCCTCGACAGCTGCGATCCCGAAGAATTCGTGTTTGGCTGTGCTCACTACAACCGAAGCGTCAAGGAGAAGACGACGGTACAGGGCACGGTCAGCGAACCCGTAGTGGACAATGTGTTCTGCAAGTCCAACTCTTGCTCTGTCGAACTCCTCGGGGACGTTTCGGAAGTTCTCGCCGCAAAGAGCGACCCGAAACTGGGCACCGCTCTCAGCTAGACGGTTCAGGGCGCCGAACAGCCGAACCGGGTCTTTGTCATATTCCCAACGTTGATTCCACATGATCAAAGGAGGGTCGTTTTTCTCGCTCTTGACGACCCAGCCGAGATCGACACCTACCGGCATCACGATCGATTTGTTGGTGACGTCGTCGATCAGACCGGTGTGACGATGGTCGGGAAAGTGTCTCAAGAACTTGGGCAAAGCCTCAAACACCGACTCGAAGTGGAACTGACTGTTGAACCACACTGCATCGGCGCGGACCATCGACGACCAATTCATATAGGCGTATGCAAGATCATCCCGGGCTGTCGGTGACAACGGATAGGTGAGTTGGTTCTCGTGCATGTAGAGAACAACCCGGGTGCTGCTGAGCGATGGCCCGGCGTGACCCAAGAACGAAGCAAGATCAACCATGTCTGACACCAGAAGGACGTCCGGGGCATCGAGGTCTGCGGCTTGGCGTCCCAAGGTGAGACTTCCACCGAACATCCGCCATTTCCAGAACCGACCGGGAAGCGTGAGCAGCGTCACGTCGTGTTGGCTGTGCTGGGCGTAGCCCTCGGCCCAGGCCTGATGCGATCCTGAGAGATAAGGCTCAACGAGAAGAACCGATGACACCGGGAGAACGTAGTCAGCCAGAATGGAGAGATGGGTTCAGACAGTGATGAGATCGGCCTGAACGATGCCTATTCGGTGAGTGGGCCGGAAGAGAATCGAGAGTTGTACGCCCGTTGGGCTTCGACCTACGAGGAATCGTTCATCGCTGCTGAGGGCTATCGATATCACCAGCGTGTGGCAGCGATCTACTCCGAGACTGGAGGTGTCGGCCCGGTTCTCGACATTGGCTGTGGCACAGGGGTCGTCGGTTTCGAAAGTCATCTCGACACCATGGTGACCGAAAGGCGAATAGGAGGTTACGAACTGGTTTCGATACCGATTTACGACGACGCAGAAACCAGTGATCCCGACCGTGTCTCGAATGTGGCGGTATCTGAGGTCAGCTGAGTGAGGTCGGGAGACCCGAATGCAGCGCAGAGATATGGTCACTATCCAGACCACAGCACCCGCCAATCAGCTGCGCTCCCTGGTCGACCCATCCTCGCGCGGCGTCAACCAAGCCGTCGGGTTCGATGATGTCCACGAATTGCCAGTTCGGCTCAATGAAGTAACCCGACTCCGGATAGACCCCAGTGGGTCCGTCCCAGTATTGAGCGACAAGATCGAGTGTCGGCTGGACGTCGGGTACAAGCGTGTGCATCACCATCACGGCGTCGACGGGTTCGGTGATCATCGCCTCCAACGTTTCTCGCATCGACACCTGTTCGGGCTCGAAGCTGGTCATCAGGCCGTCTGGGGTGGTGCGTGAACTGATCCCCAACCAAACGGGCACATTGCTTTCCGCTGCTGCTTCGACAGCAGGGACTGCGAGACGGGGGTGTTCCATCATTTCCAAAGCAATGAGATCGACACCGGCTTCGACGAGAAGGGCGACCTGTTCTTCATAGGTATCGGCGAGGCGAGCGAGCCAGGTCTCGTCGGTCGGGTCGGCCATGTAGCAAGAGATCGAACCGGCGATCGCCACTGGATGTTCGGCGTCGTCGCGTGCTTGTTTGGCGATGGCTACTGCCTGTCTGTGGGCGTCTTCGACTCGGTTGCCAAGACCGCCAGGTTCGAGAAGGTGCCGACCGGCTCCGAAGGTATTGGTGATGATCACCTCGGCCCCGGCCCTGATGTAGTCGCTGTGAAGTTGCCGGAGGATGTCCGGGTACTCGAGCTGTGCCATAACTGACCAGCCCTTGTCCACCATGGGAACACCGCGCCTTTCGAGACCGGTACCGGTGCCACCGTCGATTGTGACTACGGACCCGGAGCTGATCTTCTGATCCAGCCAGCCGGGTCCGACGGTCATTGCGAGTTAGTTAGTCGCGGGGACGAGCAATGTTGACCTTGAGGTCGCGGCCGCCAAAGTCGGTGCCGTTGACCGCTTCGATGGCAGCCTGGGCTTCGTTCTCGTCTTCCATCTCAACAAAACCGAAACCACGTGAGCGTCCGGTTTCACGGTCGCTGATGACCTGAGCGCGCGACACGGTGCCGTGCTCGCCAAAAAGATCCTCGAGCTGGTCGTTGGTTGTGTTGAAAGGGAGGTTCCCCACATAGATATTCGTTGCCATTTCCTGTCTCCTTGTTCGTCGTATCCAGCTCTGCAGAGCATCCGACGAAAGACAGAGGCAAAGCAAGTCCGGTCCACACCTAAGTGTGCGTCGGAGACTTTAAGCCGATTGGAATGCTTCCGGGAAAACGTGACGGCGTCTGTGGTCGCTGCCTATGGTTCCGCAGGTGTGTGAGCGACCCCGCAAGAGCACGAAAATGCCAAAATACGTGGCGCAATGAGTGCTATTCAACAACTAATTGAACTCGGGTTTCCCTGGGAGGGGACCGATCCCTTCATTTTCACTGTTCACCATGTCGACCACTATCCGCAAGGAAACGACGTGCTCGGTCCGGCTGTCCCCTTGCTGGGGCGCAACCTCGGCTCCGACTTCTCATATCAGGACGGTTGGAGCATGTATCACGGCGTGGCGGTGCCCGGTTTCCCTCAACATCCACATCGGGGATTCGAGACGGTCACTGTGGTCCGGCGGGGGTACGTCGATCACTCGGATTCCCTCGGTGCGACCGCCCGATATGGCGAAGGCGATGTTCAGTGGTTGACAACCGGGAGCGGGATCATGCACTCGGAAATGTTTCCGCTCCTGGATGAAAGCCAGCCCAACGTTCTCGAGCTGTTCCAGATCTGGCTCAATTTGCCGCCGCAGTCGAAGATGGTTCCAGCATATTTCGGCATGCTGTGGAGTGAAGAAATACCGACCATCACTCCAGCGCCTGGGGTCTCGATAGATCTGATCGCCGGTGGTCACAACGATGAGGTGCCGCCATCCCCTCCACCTGACTCATGGGCATCTCATGGAGCGTCGGATCTTGCTATCTGGTTGATCCGTCTGGATCCGGGGTCGTCATGGGATCTGCCAGCAACGTCTGATGGTGTCAACCGGATGCTTCATCTATTCATGGGGGACGACGTCGGCGTTGACGACACTCGCATCCAGTCCAAGACTGGGGTCCGGCTCGACCCCAGCCGCAATGTCGCCTTGGTAAACCATGGAGGGCCCGCCGAGTTTCTACTTCTCCAGGGCCAACCGATCGGTGCTCCCGTTTTTCAAATGGGCCCGTTTGTCATGAATACGCCTGAAGAGCTGCGTCAGGCGGTCTCGGACTATCAGCGGACCCAGTTCGGAGGTTGGCCGTGGGATCGTTCCGACCCGGTCCACTCCCGAGGCGACGGCCGTTTTGCTCTCCATGCCGATGGCAGGGTGGAGCATCGCGACCGTCAGACCACTAGTGGTTCGTCTTATAGATGATTGCTACGTCTCTCCGGCCCTAGACGCCGCTCGCGGTGTCCTCCGCCTTGACGCACCTATGGGTGCGCCTTCGTTGTGCGTTCTGGCGAGTCGGGCGCCGATGCCTCGGAGACACGTTGGCACCATCTATGCGACAGACCATTAGCTGAAGGCGGCGGCTAAAACGTCTTCAGCAGTGTCGGCGATGTGAAACGCAAGCTCCTCACGGACCTCGTCGGGCACGTCATCGAGGTCGATTTCGTTTCGACGGGGCAGGATCACTTCGGTTAGGCCTGCCCGGTGTGCGGCCAGAATCTTCTGCTTGAGGCCTCCGATTGGCAGCACCTTGCCTTGCAACGTGATCTCACCGGTCATACCGACGGTGTCCTTCACCTTTCGATCCGTCAGAAGCGAAACCAGGGCCGTCAGCATGGTGACACCGGCCGATGGACCGTCTTTGGGTATGGCCCCTGCCGGGACGTGTAGGTGGAAGCGTCCCTTGGTGTCCTCGATATCGATGCCCAACTCGTCGGCGTGGGCTTCGACGTACGAGAGGGCAATCTGCGCCGACTCCTTCATCACATCGCCCAACTGGCCTGTCAGGGTGAGTCCCTGCTCGCCATCTTTGACCGTGGCCTCGATGAACAACACATCTCCGCCTGAGCCGGTGACGGCAAGACCAGTAGCAACTCCGGGCACGTCGGTACGGTCGGAGGCTTCGTCCTTCCAAATCTTCGGTTTTCCCAGGAAATCCTTGAGTTCTGGCTCGTCGATAACAACTGGAAGCTCGCTTTCAGCCGTCGCCACTTTGGTTGCAACCTTGCGAGTGAGCTTGCCAAGTTCTCGTTCCAGGTTGCGAACACCGGCCTCACGTGTGTAGCGATCGACGATGGCGGCGAGGGCCTCTTCCGACACCTCCAGCTCTTCCGGTTCGAGTCCGGCATTGCGAACCTGGCGGGAGAGAAGGTGATCTCGGGCGATTTGGACCTTTTCGTTGTCGGTGTATCCGTCGATCCGGATCACCTCTGTTCTGTCCAGCAGCGGGGCGGGGATTGTCTCGAGCACGTTGGCCGTCGCGATGAAGAGCACCTCGGAAAGATCGAGATCTACTTCGAGATAGTTGTCCCGGAAAGTGTGATTCTGTGCCGGGTCGAGTACCTCCAACAACGCTGACGAAGGGTCGCCACGCCAGTCGTTTCCGACCTTGTCCATTTCGTCGAGGAGGAACACCGGGTTCATGGTCCCGGCCTCAGTCAGAGCTCTAGCTACTCGGCCTGGTCGTGCCCCGACATATGTGCGACGGTGGCCCCGGATCTCGGCCTCATCCCTGACACCACCGAGCGCAACCCGGACAAACTTGCGGCCGAGGGCACGGGCCACCGACTCGCCGAGCGAAGTCTTCCCGACGCCGGGGGGACCGACCAGAAGCAGGATGGCGCCCGTATTACGGCCGGCGTCTTTGTTGAGGCCTCTTTCCTTACGGAGCTTTCTCACAGCTAGGTGCTCGACGATGCGCTCTTTGACATCGTGAAGCCCGGTGTGATCGGCGTCCAGGACGGCCCATGCCTCGTCGAGGTCGAGTCGATCTTCTGAGTCGACGCCCCAGGGCAAATCGAACATTGTGTCGAGCCAGGTGCGAATCCACGAGTGTTCGGGTGACTGCTCGCTCATCCGTTCCAGTCGGTCGATCTCCTTGGTCATCGCTTCGGTCACTTCTTCGGGGAGCTCACGCTCTTCGAGCTTTGTCCGATACTCGGACGAAACGTCACCTTCCTCGCCGAGCTCTTTTCTGATGGCATCGAGTTGCTGGCGGAGGATGTACTCCTTCTGACTCTTTTCGATGCTTTCGGTGGCGTCTTCGCGCACCTTGCGACGCAGTTCGAGGTCGGCAAGAACCTCGGTCATCCACTCGAGGAGAAGTCCGAGTCGGTGTCTTATGTCGAGAGCTTCGAGGAGTTCGATTTTCTGGGAGAGCGAGAGGTCGGGGGAGTAGACGGCGAGGTCGGCGAGACGTGAGGGGTTGTCCATTGACAGCAGCCGTTCTGCGACTCCGGCAAGTCCCCGGTTCTCGAGCACGGCTGAAACAACAGCTCGATACTCCGTGACCAACTCTTCGAGGCCTTCGTCGATAATGTCGACCTCGGGGTAAGACTCCACCTTGACCCAGAGGGCGCCGGCCTCATCGGTGGAACCGGCACCAACCCGAGCTCTGGCGACACCAGTCACCACCAGGTTGCCGTCTTCATCGGACTGAATGTCAGCGATTGTGCCTACCGAGGCATATGCCCCTTCGAAACGGGGAACTAGAAGTAGACGGCCATTCGATTTTGCGGCTGCTTCGAGAGCCGTAGTGCCCTCTTCGGTTTCAACACTGATAGTCACCACCATGTGTGGAAACACCACTCCATTGTGAAGAGGAAGGACCGGAAGAGTCAGTTGATCTGTGTCTGGCATTGATTTTGTCCTTGTGACAGTTGCGAATTTCTAGAAACTGATGTGATACCAAGAATATTCCAAATCTGAGCATATATCGCTCAGATTTCTAACCGGACCGTGGTCTCTTTCGTCTTCAGCGTGTGCACAGGCTCAGAGATCAATTGTGGAGTCGGTCGGCGATTCGATCGAACACCGCATGGTCGACGAGCGTGTCGTATTCGGGGTTCTTCTCGATGAACGCTGCTACGTAGGGGCAGAGCGGGACAATTGCTCCTTCCTTGGCTCGGACGTCGTCGAGAGCCTGCCGAACCAATGTCTCGCCGATGCCCTCTCCGCCAAAACCTTGCTCTATTTCGGTATGGACGAAGAAGTAGATCCCGCCGTGGCGGATGTGATAGACGGTGTACCCGACTACCTCCCCGTCAATCTCGGCGACGTATCGCTCGCGCTCGGGATCGTTGCGAATCGTGACTGAAGACATGCTCGTGAAACTAACCGCCCGATACGCTTTCCGGACAATGGATACGATTGCTCGATCTCTGACCGCCCGACGTGCCGACCTTCAGGCCGATTTGGATCGGCTGACGCAGCCTCCTGAGCAAGGCGCCAGCGTCGGGTTCGGTAAACGTATTGGCGACGGCACTACCGAGGCAGTGGAGCGTTTGGCCACGACGGCGACAGCGCGTTCTATTGCGGCGTCGATCAATGACATCGACAAGGCATTGGTAAAGTTGGAAGAGGGCACCTATGGAATCTGTGACTCATGTGGCAGAGCCATTGGGGATGAGCGGCTCAAGGCCCTTCCGGCCTCAGCCCTCTGTGTCAGCTGCGCTTCCCTCGCCTAGCCAATCCGACCCAACACGAACCAGGTTCTCATCAAACCCTTCCCCTTAACTTCGATTTCCCCGCGCAGTTCGCATTCGAAATCATCCCGTATCAGCTCATAGGTAGCGTCTGATATCTGCACCCGCCCGGGCTGACCAGACGACTCCATGCGGCTGGCCACATTCACCGTGTCACCCCAGATGTCGTACTGAAATTTTGACGTGCCCACAACGCCAGCGACCAGAGGGCCAGAACTCACGCCGATCCGAAACGCGAATCTCTTGTACGAATCGATGAAATTCTGCATATCCAGTGCGGCGTCGACGATGGCGGTGGCGTGGTCGTCCCGCTCGATTGGTACGCCGGCGGCGGCCATGTACGCATCGCCGATGGTCCGAATTTTCTCTACCTGGCGCTCCTCGACGATTTCATCGAAGGCCGTGAAGATCTCGTCCAGGGTTCTGACTATTTCCTCAGGCTCGGCCATGTCCGAGAATTCCGTGAACCCGACCTGGTCGGCAAACAGGACAGAAGCACTTTTGTAGAACTTCGCCTGAGTACCACCCTGCTCTTTGAGGTCAGCGGCGACCTCTTTTGGAAGGATGTTGAGGAGAAGGGCCTCGGACTTCTCTTGTTCCTCCTGGACCTTGTCTTGCATCATGTCCCTCTGGCCCACGAAATAGTTCATCACGATGAACGTGAACATGGCGATTCCGAAGATGTTGCCTATGAAGAGGAGGCCAACCACTGCGTCGGTAAGGCTGTTGTTGATAGCCATCGAAGGTTGGATGATCAGGCTGGTTACCAGTAAGACGATGTACGCCACCATCCAGCGCGTCGCTACCCGTCTGTTCTGCGTGACAAGCACACCGAGCGGGGCGAAGAGACCGAAGACAATCACGGCCGACGCTCCGACAAAACCACCGAGAATCAGTTGCAGGAGAAAAGGGAGCAAAAGCATGAACAGCAATTGGGTGAACCGGAACACCTTGTAACGCTTTGTTTGGCTATAGACGATGATGTTGAGCGCACTGAGCAAGCCGTAGCTGCCCGGGATCAGTGCTGCCGTCGTTTCACCCAGTACCCAATAAACCACCCCCCATCCGAACCCGATGACCACGCCCAGCAGAGCCACTGTCATCAACATGCGTTTCTGGAGACGAAGGTCCTCTGTGTCGTCAGGCAACGTGCCGACATCGAGCAACGACGAAAGGGTCCAGGCCATGGGCGGCAACTTAACGGTGCGGACTAGTCCTTGTGTGGTCCTCTAAGACACCCCTAGGGAGTCGGTGAGTCATGATTTACCGTGTAGGGGTGAGATTCAAGGGAGGCTCCGATTGACCCAAGGGCGACGCATAACCGAGTGCGAGCACCGTCAGACGATCAGCACGATCACCGCCGGTCTGGAACGTGTGGTCTGTGAAAGCTGTAACCATGTCAGTGTTCGATATATCGAACCAACCGTGCGCATCTACCCCGACCTTGATGACACAACATTTCCAACACTTGCTCCGACGACATCATCGTCCGAAAATCGCATCACCGGCTGCGGGTGGTGCAGCAACCCGGTCGAGTTCCTCATACCAAGCGGCCTGGCCTGCGCACAACACGCATGGAAGCAAGCCTCCAAGGAGCAAGTGATGGGTTCCGAGCCTTGGATTCCGATCAGCATCGATCAGCGAACCAACGCCAACTGATTTCAGCCACTCTCCATCCGATCCAGGTGGGCATGGATCGCCGGCAGGGTTCTGATGTCCTTCGCTCGTCCAGCGGCTTCCTTGGATCGGGCCACATCTCGCAAGGAGGCGGTGGGGACCACGACGCCCTGATACTCGAGGTCGGAGGCGCTCCGGGCCAGATCGTCGTAGCCGTCTGTACCGGCTGGCATCACAGTGAGATCGAGCGGCCCCGCGTCGGTGGCAAGGTTTAGCACTCTCATATCAACGATGTTCTGTGCGGTGAATCCGCTTGGAATGTCGATCACTTCAGCACCGGATCGCAGACCTGCGCCGAGTTCATTGAGCGCTGCTGCGAGGCGTTCCAGATTCTCGATCGACATGGCCGGAGTGATGTCGACATCTGCGGTTGGTGGGATTGCGACTTCCCAGAGTTCGACAGCGAAACCACCGACGACTACGTAGAGAACTCCATGTCGAGCCAGCGTTTCGATCATCCGTCGTGCGTCCACCGCGGGCTCAGGCATCAGCGGCCCCTAATTCGTTCCAGTCTTGCTTTGTCTACCCGCTCACGCTGACGTCGCTCAGTCTCGGCACGAACATCGGTCGGCAGTGTTTCCAGGTACGCCTCCAGAGAGCTGTCGTGATCGTTACGTGGCTTCAGATGGATCCTCATCTCTAGCCCTGCCGCAGCGATCAGCCGTTCGAGTGAGGAGAGGGTTGGGTCCATCCGTCCTGTCTCATACGCCGAAACCGTCTGTTGAGATACACCTGCTCGTTCCGCCAGTTCGGCCTGCGTCAACTGTGTCTTTGATCGCGCCAACCGGACTAAGCCTGCGGCAACTGTCGGGGCGGGGTCGTATTTGCCCATGTCTTCATCTTACAACACGGCATAGTATGTATACAAACAAAACAGTGTATACACACTATCAACTGTTTCAGTCGAGATGAAAGGCCATGTATCCGGCTTGGCCAACCAGCGAGAGTTCTCGAAAGGAAACGGCTCCGGTGAGTTGAAGTAGCTCGAGATCAAGGATATCGATCGTCACGATGTCCTGACTCCAGGTAGAGATGTAAACCAGCTCACCATCTGGTGAAAACTGGATTTCAGCTGCCGATTCGTCGCTCGTCTGAAACCCGAGAAGAACCTCCGGGACCGACATGTTGATGACATAGACCGGCGAGGGCTGGACCTCTAACCCCGCAGTTGTGCCCTCTGTCACTTCGGCGCCACGGGCCAGAAGATGAAACCCGTCGGGTGAGGGCTCCAGGGTGTCTACGGCAATATCGAGATTCGACACCTCCCATGTGTCCACATCCAGGACCATCAGATCCATTGGTGATCGTGTGGTTTCCCACGAGCTGTCCTCCACTTTGGTTTCGCTGACCGATGTAGCAACGAACAGACTCTGGCCGTCCGGGGCTAGGACCGCTTCGCGCGCACTGCCTGTCACTGGCCCCTTGGCTTGCGCGACGGGG
>CAXMOW010000032.1:0-453 GCA_964195235.1 uncultured Acidimicrobiia bacterium
AACGAAGGAGGCAACGACGGTCACTAGAACAGCAAGCACCCATCGGGCGAGCATGACCCAGCCGGTGGAGTTGGGGACGGTCTTGTCTCCAAGGACAAGTCGAGTGGTTCCGGGGTATTCGAATAGCTCGATTGGTTCCCCGGCGGCGTGCTGCTGGAAAACCTGTTAGGTGACCTCGAGGGTCTCGTTGGGATCGTCTGTACCAACTCGCTGCACGGTCCACCAGTAGGAGTAGTTGACCTGGCCGTCGACACCCCTTGTTTCTCTGCGCTCTCGATTCTTGATGAGGACTGGCACTGAACCGGCTTCTAGGTTGACCACGGCACTTCCTGTCGCTCTGATCCGATTCTACGCACCGGGATTCCCTCGGCTCAGAGCCGCACATAACGGCACATATGGGCGGCTCTTAGAGTCGGCTTCATGTCATGGCGATCCGTTGGCGTCGGTGTGGGT
>CAXMOW010000032.1:463-13732 GCA_964195235.1 uncultured Acidimicrobiia bacterium
TCGAAACATCTCTGCTACTCGCTCAACTGCTTCTCTACTCAGGCCCTCACTGACGTGGCTGTAGATGTCAGCGACACCAAACCCCCTGCTAGAGGGGATATACCGTCGCATTCAATTGCCGAACACACGTTCCCTGCGGGCAAGACTGCCACCCAATTGCAACCCAATCTTACGTGAGTCGTAACCGCACATAATGCCGGTTATGTGCGGCTTGACCTCCAGGTCGACCTACTAACTTCCGACCTACGAGAGGAGAGTCATGCGGTTCTGGGTGTCGTGGTTGCTGCTCCTGTTGTTAGCTGCCTGTGGTGGCGGGGACGACACATGGACGAGGTGCATGGACAGCGATGAAGGCGAAGCCGGGACCGCTACCGTTCCCGGTTTGGAGGTCGAGCTGGGAACCGTTGATCCCGTCATTCCTGTGGCCGCTCAGGATCAAACGCTCCTGGTCTACGAGCTGTCGATCCTGAATTCCAGCGGTGCACAGGTGGAGCTGGTCCGGGTCGGAGCGACGAGCGGCGAGACAATCGTCGCCTCTTACGAGGGAGCAAGCCTGCGAAGCCGAGTTTCCTCTGGTTCGACTCAGATCGATGCCGGGTGTGAGGTCCTTGTGTTCATGTGGCTGCTTGTGCCACACGACGTCGCGACTCAGGGGGTGACGAATGTAGTCACCATGCGCTCCGGCGGAGGTGACGGCCAGGAGGTCGAGAGACGCCTCCAGATCCCGATCATGGATGAGGCGCCAGTGGTGTTCGGTCCACCGCTGCGGGGGAACAATTGGGCGGCTTGGAACACCACCGACCCATCGCCGCACAGCCGCACCATCGAGCAATTCGATGGCGTCGTGCGCATCCCTCTTCGCTTCGCGATCGACTGGTCTCGGCTAGGCCCGGATGGTCTTGAATACAGCGGTGACTCCGCCAATAACGCTGACCATCACGCATATGGTGCCGACCTGCTTGCCGTTGCGGACGGGACGATCGAAGCTGTCACCGACGGCGTTCCCGAGAACGTGCCAGGTCAAACGAGGGCGGTCCCTATTACCCTCGATACCCGTGGAGGCAACCTTGTCATTCTCGACATCGGCGATGGTCGATTCGTGACATATGCGCATCTGATTCCGGGAAGTCTCACGGTGCGGGTGGGAGATCGTGTGAAGCGTGGCGACATACTGGGCAAGCTTGGGAACTCCGGGAACTCGGGCGGGCCTCACCTGCACTTCCATGTGAGTGAGATCTTTGACACGCAGAATGCTTCGGGTCTTAACGGCAGCGGACTGCCCTTCGTGTTCGAATCATTTGAGATCCTCGGTGAAGGTCCCCACGCAGGGGCTCGAACCTTGGAGATGCCGATCGAGGACGCGGTGATCACCCTTCCCTGATTCCGACGAGATCGAAACTCACAAGACGACGAGAGCCGCCCTGAACTAGCCGCAGATAACGGCACATATGAGCGGCTGTGAGGACTGGGCGTTCGTACTCGGCAAGCCCTGTGACTTGCAGAAGACTTGCTGTAACCGCTGTTTCGCCAAGCAGCTCTTGAAGATCTCAGTGGGCTCCCGGGAAATCGAACCGCGAACCTTCGGGTAGATGCCGACGGTCGTTGCATCTTGTGTCCTTCTGTGAGGTAGGTCAAAGAAGCCGGCCATGCTGACTAGCGGTTCGTGTCGGTCTCATCAATTGAGCTTTTGCGGCCCTCGACGCCCGCGTAGTGTGTGTCGTGATGCGGACTCCCCACACCGGTCCGATCCTGATAGCGGACATCACCGGTTACAGCCGGTTTCTCAATGAGTCCGAGCTCGTCCATGCCGAACAGACTCTTTCGGCGCTGCTGGAGCTGCTGGTGGAGCAGACCCGGCCTCCGCTCGTAGTCTCGAAGCTCGAGGGCGACGCCGTGTTCAGCTACGGCCTCGATGCGACCGGTCTTCAGGGCCAGGCGTTCGTCGAGTCGATCGAGGCGTGTTACATCGAGTTCCGCCGCGCCCTGGATCTGATGGTGCTCAACACGACGTGCCCCTGTAACGCCTGCGCCAACATCTCGAACCTCGATCTCAAGTTCGTCGTGCACTATGGGGAGTTCGTCGTGGGTGAGACCGCCGGCCGTTCCGAGCTGCACGGAAGCGACGTGAACCTGCTCCACCGCCTGCTCAAGAACGATGTGACGTCGGACACGGGTATCAGGGCCTATGCCATGTTCACGCAGGAGGCGGTTGGAGGCCTGGATCTGGAGGTGCTGACCGAAGGCATGACTAAGCACCGCGGAACTTACGCCGACGTGGGCGCCGTGACGGCGTGGGTCGAAGACCTCACGCCGGTATGGGAGCACGACAAGACCGATCGTGTAGTTGCACTCCCGGACGACGAGGTGCTCATCGAAGTGGAAACGACTATCCCGCTTCCGGTCGACGTCGTCTGGAGCCATCTACTCGATCCCGAGTTCCGCAAGATCCTGAATGGTGCGGACCGAATGGCACCGCCCGAGACCTCTAACGGACGGATCGCAGAAGGCAGCGTGTACCGGTGTTGGCACGGTCGTCGTGAGACGAACCAACTGGTTGTCGACTGGCGTCCGCTAGAGCGCGTGGTCACCAGGGACACCACGAAGATGGGAGGCGCCACCTTCACCTTCCCTGTCGAGTACTCGCTGGAGGAAGTGCCAGAAGGAACGAGGCTCGTCCAGCGCAGCGGTATCTCTGAGGGCCCTCTGTTCACGAAGGCGATCATGAAGCGGTTGTTTCCACGTCAGTGGGCCGACACATTCCAGCGCTATGTTGATGACTTCGGGGCGACGGTCGAACAGGCCTATGAGAAACGCGTCGAGGCTGCGAATGCCAGCCCCTGAATGCCGCGGCCGACGTTTCGGTAGGCAAGGCTGTGGCCTCGCGCTGGATCCCCGTGGAATCGAACACGAAACTTCGGGCTAGAAGATTGACGCCCCGCACATAACGGCACTTATGGGCGGCTGATCACCACCGAGTTTGACCGCACATAATGCCGGTTATGGGCGGCCACTAATTGTTTCTGCACACCACGGTGTGTGACGTGTAGGTTCGGCTTGAGGCTCTGTTGATCAGAGAGTCTCGACACAGTGGGAGTTCCCACACCTATGAACGGAAAGAGGTATCAGATGCGAAAACTTACGGTTCTCTTGCTGACCTTGGCGATGTTCGTGTTTCTGGTTCCGGCCGCATCTGCGGGTGGTAGCGGCAACAGTTTTGTTGGCAGCCTGAAAGGACGAAACGAGGTTCCGGCGGTTGACACGAACGCTCAGGGAACTGTTCTTTTCCAAGTCAGGGATGGCGAATTGAGCTACAAGCTGACCGTGGCCAACATCGAAAATGTGGTTGCGGCGCACATCCACTGTGCTCCTGCTGACGCTAACGGTCCTGTAGGGGTGACTTTGTTCTCAGGTGCCCCGGTTTCGGCCAACGGAATCCTGGCTCAAGGGCCGATCGCTGCTCCAGACGCTGCTAACGGCTGCGGTTGGGCCGATCTCGATGACGTAATCGATGCCTTGGGAAGCGGTGACACGTACGTCAATGTTCACACGCTCGCCAGCCTCCCAGGTGAGATCCGAGGGCAAATCAAGTAATTCGGAAGAGTTGTGTGAGCCGCTCCCAGTGGGCGGTTCACATAGTTTTGGGCCAATCCGGGTTGATCCAATTCCTCCCGAATCAACAAAGCGGTGTGGGTCGTGAAACATCATCCAGACCCCACCCGGACCGCAAATAATGCCGGTTATGGGGGGGGCGTTTGTTCGCTTCGACGGTTCGGTTAGCCGGCTTGGTATTTCCTCCGCCATTCGGGCGGGTCGAATGGCGGTCCGAAGTAGGCGGTGTCTTCGATGACCAGCCCGTCCCGGATCCGGACGATTGACGCGACGTGGTAGCTGTCGCCGTTGGGGTAGGCGGCGACGAATTCTCCAACGAAAGTTTCACCGTCTCCGATCACGGTCACGTTGGGGGCTGTGAACGGGAAGGTTTGAGTGACAATGACGCTTTCACGAGCGGATGATCCGCTGGAGGCTTCACCCATTTCGGGCAGACCTGGATACTCCTCGATGGTGGCTAGATAACTGTCGATCCCTCTGAAAGTCTCACCCGACTGTGGATAGCGGACGACGATGTCTGGATGGACTAGATCCCTGAGACTGGTCAGATCCCAGATTGCAAGGGCAGTCGCATAACGTTCAGCAATATGCCGGTTAGCCATTCATGCTCCTCCACTGTGTTCGGTTGACAATAATCAGCCGTCACATCCCTCCACGACTGGGATTGGCGGGACATCTGGGAGGAGAGGAAAATGCTTGAACCCGAACTACTCGCCGAGTTCGAACGCCATTGGGAATACTCCGGCAAAGACGAAGACATCGTTCACGAGATGTACGCCGAAGACGCCGTCCTCGAATTCCCCCAAGGAGGCGAACGCTTCGAAGGGGTACACAACTTCCGAGAGTGGCGACGCCAATACCCAGCCAAACTCGAATTCAAGATCCGCCGAATCAACCGATGGGGTGACCTTGTCGTCGCTGAACTACTGGTCAGCTACGACGACGCACCACCCATGCTCACAGTCAACCTCATCGAACTAAACAACGACGACAAGATCATCCACGAACGAATCCACATCATGGACACCTGGCAAGCACCCGACTGGCGGGCACCATGGAGATCAGGCACGCCAGCCGACGACATCACCTCGGACGAAAACTGACACCAGACCGACTCCCTGAATCGCACATAATGCCGGTTATGGGCGGGCAAGATTCGTGTTTCAGTTAGCGTCCTGGCCATGACCGCTGATGTGAGTGGATGATGGAACTGGCGCTGCTGTACACGGAAATGGTGATGGCACTCTTCTTCTTTGTTGCCGGAGGATCGAAGCTTTTCTGGGGTAGGGAGGCCCTGATTGCTATCAACCCGTATGCGGCGGAGTTCTCAGATACCGGGTTCCGCTGGTTTGGAATCGGTGAGTTCGCAGCTTCCTTCGGACTTGTATTGCCAATCTTCGTAGGCGGGTTGGAGCTTCTGGCACCAATATCTGCTGCAGTCCTGGTCGTGTTGCAAGGTTCGGCAGGTCTGCTGCACTGGCGGGCGACCAAGAACCGGGCGTATCTGATATTCACGCTGCTGTTGCTGGCCGGTCTGATGTTCATTATCTGGGGCCGCCTCGGGTCGTATCCGCTTTAGCGCAGCAAGACACGACGTTCTAGACATACCTCGACAGCCGCACATAACGGCACTTATGGGCGGGGTGGTGTCGGGGAAGTAATCTCTATCAGCGATGTCATCGATCCTGCGGATCTGGGCTGACGAGGACGGCGAATCTCATTTTGAGGACATCGAACCTGCCTTCATGGAGACAGACTTTGTCCCGCCTGCCCCACCGGTTCTTCTTACGCCACAAGAACCCGCTGACGGATACGTAATCGAACGGGTGCCGCCTGGCTGGCATGGAGACTGGCATCCGGCTCCAGGAAGAGTTCTAGCGATCTATCTGACGGGCCTCGGTGATATCGAATCCAGCGACGGTGAAGTCCGATCGTTGGAACCGGGAACCATCCTTCTTGCTGAGGACACCACTGGGAAAGGCCACGCCACGAGAGTCACAGGAACCGAAGAAATGCTGGTCGTCATCATCGCTCTGCCCGGCGCTGCAAGCCGCACATAACGGCACATATGGGCGGCTGGTAGGACTGGTTTACATCACGCGTGTGTCGCAGGCACTCGACGACGGGTAGTTTGGTGTTGATGTCCGATGCTCAGGCTCGAAGTGAATTGGTGGGTTACCTAGTCACGACAGCCAAGGCGCATCACAAGGCCACAGGAGGCGTCAACCCTCAATGGGACGAAATGGTACGCCGAACACCTCATCGACGATGTGAACCGTGTTCTCGACGCAGACATGAGCGTTGACGAACTGGCGGAGTGGCTCGTTTGGGCAGACCGCCGATACCGCGAAGAAGACCCCGAATTGTCATGGCCGAAGGTGTACGCCTCTTGGTTGCTTGCCGGTGAAAAGTAAGGAACCCACCCCCGCATAACGGCACTCATGTTCCTTGCGATCAACCGCACATAATGCCGGTCATGTGCGGGGCGTTCCGATGCTGGTCGTAGGCCTTCTCCAATAGAGTGCCGTTGTGGACAACGAAGAACATCGCTCGATCTCGGATGCTGTTGAGGGCACTTCTCAGGCGGATTTTCGGGCGCGTGACTGGGGCCAACTCGGGCTGGCAGCCTTCATCTTCGGCTCGTCGTTTCTTTTCATCACTCTGTCGCTGCGGTCTCTCAACGCAGGAACGGTAGCGTTTGGGAAGGCGGCCCTAGGCGCTGCTGCTCTGGCGATGGTCCCTGGGGCGCGGTGCTCTATTCGTCGGCCGGATTGGGGCCGGTTGGTGCTGGCGTCGCTGCTTGGCATGGCGGTGCCGACCATCCTCTTCACCATCGCTCAGGAGCGAATCCCGTCAGCCCTTGCAGGTATGTTGGTGAGCGCAACAGCTATTTTCACAGCCGTCGTGGCCTCAGTGGAGACCCGTACTCTTCCGCGCAGCACCAGGCTGGTCGGGCTACTCGTCGGCTTTACCGGGATCGTCTTGATCAGCGCCCCGAACCTGAGCGCCCTCGATGCTGAGGCGCTCGGCGTCATCCTTGTCCTGGCCGCAGTGCTTGGACACTCTGTGGCCACCACGATCTATGCGCCGTTACAACAGACTTATGGTTCGATGCGGGTGGCGTTATGGCTTGTCGCCATCTCAGCTGTCCTACTCGCTCCATTTGGATTCTTCGGCTTGACCGACTCCACCTTCGAATTGACTTCCATTATCGCCCTGCTGATCCTCGGTGTGATCGGAACTGGGCTGGTATGGGCCGTCTTCTTGGGTGTGATAGGCCGGGTCGGAGCTGTCCGAGCGTCTATCGCCGGATACATCATCCCGATCGTCGCCCTGATCCTCGGAGTCCTCATACTCAGCGAGCGCGTCGAGCTCGTCCAGGTGGTCGGGGTTGTGGTGGCGCTGGCCGGGGGTTACATCCTGAGCAAAGGAAAGGCCTCCACTGCTCCGGTCGCCGAAGAGGAGGAAGGGCAGCCAGGCACCCGCCCCGAGATCCTCGTCAGCCTCGATGGCTCCTGCGGGACGATGGAGCGCGTTGGCGGCACCTGGCAAAACACGACCCGCTGAGAGCCGTACATAATGCCTGCCGGTTATGGGTGGTGTATAACGGCATATGGGTGGCTGATTCGCTCGCCGAACAGGACGTGGGTGAGGGGGATCTGATGCCTGGTTTGTAGAGTCGCTTTCGTGGATGTGGACCAGCGTCGCTTCGATAAACCCGAGAGGCCTGGTCGACTCGCTGGCCTTATTGACCGTGTCGGTAACGCGGTTGCCGTCGAATCTGATAATGAGGATGAACGTCTTCGTAAAGCGGTGATGACGTTTTCGGTGTATCTGATTTGTTTTGGCGGATTCTTTTGGGCTGTCATCTACGGGGCGGCTGGCCTGTGGCGGTCGGCGGTGATCCCTTTTGCTTATACGGCATTGTCGTTGTTGAACATTGCGCTTCTCTATAGGACCAAAAGGGATCGGTTCTTTCTCATCTCGCAGCTTCTGTTGATTCTGATGCTCCCCTTCTTACTGCAATGGAGTGCTGGCGGGTTTGTCGCATCAGGGGGTGTGATGCTTTGGGCGATTCTTGCGCCAGTAGGCGCTCTCATGTTCCACGGTGTGAATGAGGCAACCAGGTGGTTTGTTGCATATCTATCTCTCGTGGTCATATCCGCTCTAATCGATGAGCAACTTAGATCGTTGGCTTCGACTGTTCCGGCTTCGGTGATAGCCGTCTTTTTTGCGTCGAACATGATCATGGTTTCCACCATCCTCTTCTTGGTTTTGCGTCACTTCGTCGGAGCGACAGAACAGGCGAAACAAAGGTCAGACGCGCTTCTAACCCACATGCTTCCCGAAGCGGTTGCGCAGAGGCTCAAAGCCGGAGAGGCTCCGATCGCGGATCGGGTCGATGTCGTGTCGGTCGTTATCGGTGACATCGTCGACTTCACAGTCTTATCGGAGGAACTCGACCCAGCCGACCTCGTCGACCTTCTCAACGGTATCTATACAGAATTCGACTCGATTGCTGACAGCCTCGACTTGGAGAAGATCAAGACCGTCGGAGACGCCTACATCGTCGTAGCGGGGTTACCGACAGCCAGAGCCGACCATGCAAGCGCAGCAGCAGAGATGGCGACCCGGATGCTCAGCGAACTAGCCCGGTTCCATCCACGCGGGGTTGAGCGACCCCTGGAAATGAGGGTGGGCATTCACTGCGGCCCAGTCGTGGCAGGAGTGATCGGAAGCCAGAAGCTGAACTACGAGGTATGGGGCGACACCGTAAACATTGCGAGCCGAATGGAGAGCAGCGGGCTGGCCGGTGAGATCCAGGTATCTGAAGCCGTGTACAAAACACTAAGCGGCGAATACAACTTGACACACCGAGGGCAAATCGAAATCAAAGGCAAAGGCCTCATGAACACCTATCTCCTCGGTGACAAGGCCACGTCTACCAACCGAATATCAACCCCAACCCCACACAACTGACCCGCACAGAACGGCATTTATGTGCTCATGATCGGTTCGCTTCTGGCAGACTCGGATCGTGGTGGACCCGACGAACAGGACAAGTGAGTGGCCAGCAAACTAGAGATTGCACGGGCGTATGTGGATCTGATAAGCATCGACGGCGATTCGGAAAAGGCAATCACTGACTACATGTCGGACGACTTCGAGAACCTGGACAAGGATGGGAATGTTGCGTTGACGAAAGATCAGCTTCTAGGAATGACCCGGATGCTTGGTCGGTCATTCACGGGTTACGGCTTTGTGTCCTCAGATCTTCGCGGTGAAGACGACTTTGTGATCATGACCGGTCACTTCGAAGGGACCCATTCCAGCGACCTTGACTTGTCGGCGATGGGTTTGGGTGTCATCCCGGCGAGCGGCAAGAAGGTCGTCTGGCCAGAAGCCAGCGCCAAGCTCACGATTGATGGCAGCAAGATCGTCAGGATGGAGCCGCACGCGGGTGCCGCCGGTTTGAAGGCATGGCTCGCCGCGTTGGGAGTAAAGAAGCCATCTGGATAATGCTGCGCCTATGAGCAGGAGACCAGTGCCAGACCCCGGCACATAACCGCACTTATGTCCGCCTGAGTCGGAAGTCAGGGACCGTACATAATGCCGGTTATGGGCGGCTCTTGAACCGACTGGTCCCGCAATATACAGAAGCCAGAAGCGTCTCCCGAAGGAGGCGCTCCTGGCTTCTTGATCGATGGTTTGGTTCGTTTTTCGTTCTTAGGGGGCGAATACTGCAGCGTGCGTTACCGGGCAGAAAGGCTGGCCCGTATTCGCAAACGTTGGCACTGACAGGTCGGCACAAACACCGGTCTGGCCTGTCCAGAAGTCCGACTTCCAGAGGGCCAACTCTTCTGCATCGGCTGCCTGATCGGCCTGTCCGTGGTAGGCAACTTCGACTCGTATCGTGTCGTCAAGCATTCCGGCATCAAAGTCCGCTAAAGCCGAACCTATAGGGAATGCATTCAGTGGGGCCAAGTGGTCAAAGAACCCTTCGATACTCGGGTCTCCAACGTTTGCCGTCATCCTTGCCGTGGCTTTGCCGTTCTGGCCGACGATCTTGCTTCCTCCCAGAGCGACGAACGAATCAACAGGATGCGTTGCCGATGGTATGACCCACCAGAACGTGTAGACCCCGCCGGGCGTTAGACCTGACACGTCTGCGGTGGCTTTAATACCGTCCGCACGCCGAATCAGTTGCGCCTTGCCCACTGTTACGGCAGTCGGATTCCCGTTCCCGTCGAAGTCCTGGACTACGTCTTGCTTCTCGGCACCCCGCTCAGATCCTGCGACGGCGACTGATGCGGTCAGCATGGCCAACGCCAGAACCGCCGCAATAATCGTTACTATTTTTCTCAATGTTCCCTCCTCGATCCTGCTGATTCGACTCAGCTGTGTTCGCTTACCGGGTAGATCTCGTCTGCTACCAGACCATGGGCCTCCCGATGGACGGTGTTGGCGGCGTCGGCGTTGTCGGCTTCGACAAGACAGAAGATCTTTCCCGCTTCCTCGTCTACCCAGTATTTGAGATAGCTCACCGCGTACTTGTCCTGGGTTTGCAGATCCGCTTTGTGCGCCCCAGCGACATCCTCGGCGGAAACCCCGCCCTCGATGTTGTGGACATCCATGAACAGTGACATCTGCACTTCCTCCTTTTGCTCTGGCGGAGGCGTCTGGCCTCCCGGTTGTGTAAGGATGAGAAGACCATTTGTGCGTTTGATGGAGCGTTTGATGGGTCAGCTTTTTTGGGGAGGTGGGGATTGAGCATGGAGATCAACCTGGTTGGAGAGCCAGGCGTCAACCGATTCGGATCGGAGCCGTACCGGCCGCGAAGCCGGAAGACGTGGGCACTTCTGTGCTATTTGGTCCTTTCGGAGAGGCCTCCATCGCGCAGCCGTCTCAGTTCGCTGCTTTTTGGTGAGGCCGATGATCCGCTTCGAGCCCTGAGATGGAGTCTTTCCGAGCTTCGACGTCTGCTCGGGCCGGATGCTCAGTTGAGTGGAGATCCCCTCGCGATGGTTCTTCCTGCCGATGTTGTTGTTGACGTTCGGCTGATCACAGCCGGTGGTTGGCAGGAAGCCGTGGCTTTGCGGGGACTCGGCGGGGAGCTTTTGGAAGGTTTTGAGGTCTTGGGTTCTCCCGAGTTTGAGTCGTGGCTTCTGGCGCAGCGTCGCCACATTGCTGGGTCCACCGAAGATGTACTCCGCGAAGCCGCCCTTGCCTTGCTTGGCCGAGGGGAATCCGACAAGGCTCTTCCTTTGGCCGTGTCGCTGGTGGGACTGAACCCGTATGTTGAGAATCATCAAGCCTTGTTGATCAGGGCCTACCGGATGTCAGGTGACTTTGTGGCCGCCGAACGTCAGTTACAGGCATGCACAGAGTTGTTCGCAAAGGAGCTGGGATCGACGCCCGGTCCGACAGTGCGCGCCGCAATCCTGTCTCACACTGATATGACGCCCCGAGGCACCGATGTTGCCGCGGTTCAGGCGATCATCGAGGCGGGGACGGCAACCATGGCAGCGGGAGCCCCGGAGACAGGAGTGGCGTCACTTCGATCTGGTGTCGCCTTGGCCGACTCCCTCGACAGCCCGCACCTACGGGCAATATCTCGCTTGGCGCTTGCCGACGCCCTCGTGCACGCCGTAAGAGGTGAGGATGAGGAAGGAGCAATGGTTCTTCACGAAGTTGCAGAGTTTGCTCGAGAGGCGAAAGACGATGAACTGGGCGCAAGAGCCAGAGTCGAGTTGGGATACATCGACATGCTTGCGGCCCGATACGACCGATCAGACAAATGGCTAGCTCTAGACATGTTGCACACGTCAGACCCTGGCATTCTTGCGAAGGCCCACAGTTACTTGGGCTGTGTTCAGAGCGACCGAGCGGACTACGAACCGGCCCGGGAAACGTTGAACGCTGCGGTCGAGTACTCCCGGATGGCAGGCGACCGTCGCCAAGAGGCGTACGCCGCCTCATTGTTGGGCAGACTCGAGTTCCTTCTGGGAGACCTGGATTCAGCAACTCGCATACTGAACGAATCCATCGAGCTAGGCCAGAGCGACGCCTGGCTCGCTTTCCTTCCTTGGCCACAGGCGCTCTTGGGCGAAGTCCAACTGGAGCGCGGAGACCAATATTCGGCTTCGCGAATCCTCGAGCAGGCCTTTGCACGCGCATGCCAAATCGGCGATCCGTGCTGGGAAGGTATGTCAGGTCGAGGCCTCGCACTCCTGGCTGAGGCCAGAGGAGACACCAAACAGGCCTTCGTCGTTCTCGAAGACGCAGCAGACCGATGCAGCCGCCTGTCAGACACCTATATCTGGGCTGGGGCATACATCCTTGACACTCAATGCTCACTCGGCCTGGTCCACGGACACGAACAAACAGCCGAGTGGATCTCCAAGCTCTACGACCTGGTCACGAGAACAGGAATGCGAGAACTCCAAGTGAATGCCATGATTCACCGGACCAGAATCGGCACCGAAGACGAACACAATGCAGCCGTTAACCTCGCCGAAGATATCGCCAACCCACGGCTTCTAGCCATGACGACTAAGCCCTGGACGCCGAACGAAGGGTGACTTTCAGACGTTCTTCACCCCATCTCGTCCAACACCGACACCCGCACATAACGGCTCAGTGTCATGCTTCGGTCTCGTCTGGCGGGTTGGTTCTACATAACGTTGCCCGCGGTTTGTGTGGCTGGTTGAGTGTTTTGCCGCCCGTCGGGCGTGGCTGGACCGGCCGGCGTGGCTTGATAGGAGATTGACCTCCGGGCCTGCACTGAGGCGTGCCCACCGACCGGTCCGTGACGACCCCTCAACAAGGAGGAATCAGGGTCATGGTTGTACTCGGAGCAGATACACACAAGCGGAACCACACAGTGGTTGCTATCGACGAGGCCGGAGTTGAGATCGGTTCGACAACGGTTGGGGCGACACCGGAAGGGCATCTCAAACTGGTGAAGTGGGCGGCACGGTGGCCGGAGCGGCGGTGGGCCCTTGAGGACTGTCGTGCGTTGTCCCGGAGGTTGGAAGCTGACCTGTTGAAACTCGGGGAACTGGTGGTGAGAGTCTCACCGAAAATGATGGCCGGTGTCCGTCGGTCAGCCCGCACTCGTGGCAAGTCCGATCCGATCGACGCTTTGGCCGTAGCCCGGGCTGCTCTCAGAGAGCCCGACCTTCCAGTGGCCCAGTTGGATGGGCCGTCTCGTGAAATGCGGTTGTTGGTCGACTACCGAGAAGCCCTGGTCAAAGACCGGACAGCCGCCCAGAACCGGTTGCGGTGGCGGCTCCACGAACTCGAACCGGGTTACGACCCACCGGCTGGTTCGTTGAACCGTTACAAGACCCTCGACCAGGTCGACCAGCTCCTCACGTCCCACACTTCGATGGTCGCCGCTCTTGGGAGACGTGAAGTGGTCAGGATTCGGGAACTGACTCGAGAAGCCAACCAACTCGAACGTGACATCGGCCAACGAGTCACCCAACAGGTTCCGAGGCTCCTCGAAATCCCGGGCTGTGGGACTCTCACCGCCGCCAAACTGGTCGGCGAAGCCGCCGACATCACCCGGTTCAAATCACGAGACGCCTACGCCATGTGGGCCGGTGTTGCACCAATCCCAGTGTGGTCAGCGAACAACCAGCGGTTCCGGCTCAA
>CAXMOW010000032.1:13742-17655 GCA_964195235.1 uncultured Acidimicrobiia bacterium
GCAGCGGATACCCGCGTCCTGCCATATAAGCGGAAAGGGAGACACCCCGCCCATCACCCGCATCATATGCCGCGGTTGAGTTCAAGCGTTTGGCCTGGACGTTGTGGGGCTAATCGCGGATCCAAATCAAGGGACGACCTGCTCCTGGCGTCGGCAAACCTGTCACGCACCTCGGATCCTCAGCCGATTTTCTCAACGGCCGGAGATACTGTCCTGTAGCTCCCGTAGGCCACGGAGATCACCCTGGACCCTTTCCCGGGAGCCGTTGTTAGGCCGCACATAAGTCGCTCTTCTGCTGTACCTGTGGGTCAGTTTCGGGCCGGGAATCGGGGTTAAGCGGCTGGTGGGAGCTAAGCGTGTGAGGGGGTTAGGAGTAGGGGTAGAGGCCGTGGAACCGAAACCGATTCTGGTGAACAACCGGAATTAGGTGTTTGTCGATTCGATTAATCCTTGAAACAGGTCGTGATCGAGGTGAGCATCGATGGTTGCGACTGGCTTTGTCGTCGATATGGACAATTTCGGCAACGGTGGCCGTCAACTCCATCTCCGATGCTCCCATACTCGGCTGTTCTGCACCCTTTTCTGGCTTCCGTAGCTTCTGGCGTCGCGACAGCCCAAAAACCTAGAAGCAGACAGGCTGCAACCCGTATCAACCGTCTCCAAACCACCCACAGGTACAGCAGAAGAGCGACTTATGTGCGCCTGTCCTGATCCCTCCTCAGCTCTATTTGGTCACCAACGCGGATGCCCACCTCGTTTTCATCCCATCGACGATCAACGCACCTAGACGATTCAAACGTGGTCGAGCTGTCCGTCCCATCTTCGGGTGGGACGGCGGCCGGCACGTTCAAGGTCGAAATCGAACGTGACGACGACGAACTGTTGTTGGAAACGACAGCTTGGCCGTGGCCTGCAGCCTGGCCGGTGAGCGCAGCCGAATAGACATTTTTGGGGTTTAGGACAGGTCTTTGTGTTCAAGGATGTTGTCGGGGATGATTGCCATGAGCGAGTCGGAGCCCTCGACATCGAAACATTCTGTCTTAACCGGTGGGTCGGGTTCCGGCCCCCTGTACGCAGGCCACCCAAGATTGATGAAGTGACCGACGTATCGAGCGTTCGGAATGTCCTCGTCCAAACCTTTGATTTTCAGTCTGTAAACGTGGCCCTGTTTCAACATGGCGTTGAGCCTACGCAGCCTGCATCCTCAGGCCCTGAGTCACGTTGGCATGTCAAGGTCGTCAATCCTGGTTGCCAGAAACCCGATCACGGCCTCGAATGCAAGCGGGTTCTCGGCGTGAAGAACTCGCATTTGTTCCAACATTGCGGCCATGAAAGCCTGCGTCTCCTCGGGAAGCTCATCGAAAGCGATGAGACTCCCGGCCATTCCAACGAACGTTGGAACATCACCCCATTCCAACCCGTAAAATTCGTCAGTCATAGTTCTGCCTCCCCTTTTTCCTAGAAATCCAAAGCTTCGGTGCCCACCGCGAATCAGGTGGCGGTTTAGTGTGCCTGGCGATGCCCATGAACGAAAGGCAGTTGCGCAAGATTGCCGACGGGAGAGGCTTCATCGCCGCGCTTGACCAGAGCGGCGGTAGTACTCCCACAGCTCTGCTCGTCTACGGCATCAACGAGAACGCCTACTCAGGCGAAGACGAGATGTTCGAGCTGATGCACGCGATGCGCACCCGGATCGTCACCAGTCGCAGCTTCAACGGCGACCGAATCCTCGGCGCAATCCTGTTCGAGAACACTATGGACCGAGAGATTGAAGGGCGGGGATCGGCTGAGTACCTGTGGGGGGCTAAAGGCGTTGTGCCGTTCCTGAAAATGGACAAGGGTCTGGCCGAGGAGTCCCATGGCGTTCAGACCATGAAGCCGGTGCCCGAGCTCGATTTGCTGTTGCGGCGGGCCCGCGACAAGGGAGTCTTCGGCACGAAGATGCGTTCGGTTATCAAGTTGGCCCATCCCGAAGGTGTCATGGCTGTTGTGGATCAGCAATTCGATTTGGCACGCCAAATCCTGGCCGCGGGGCTGATGCCGATCATAGAACCCGAAATCGACATCCACTCTTCTGAGAAGATGGAGGCCGAGACTCTGCTCAAGGCGGCGATCCTCGAGCACCTCGATGGACTTGACCCGAACCAGGTGGTGATGCTGAAGTTGACGCTGCCCGAAGAGGACAATTTCTATACGGCGCTCGTCAACAATCCCCGCGTGTTGAAGGTTGTCGCTCTGTCGGGTGGCTACAGCCGCCAGGAGGCCAACGCCAGGCTGTCGCGCAACAACGGAGTGGCGGCCAGCTTCTCGCGGGTACTAACCGAGAGCATCACCGTCCAGCAGAGCGACGAGGAGTTCGACGCTTCACTGAACGACTCGATCGAGAGCATCTTCGAGGCTTCCAATACCTAACTAGGAAATCACTGCTTAGTCGGCGTGGCTGGCTGAGCGATGGTCGAGGGATGCTTGTGCATGCCTGGATCATTCCAGTGTCAATCTTCGTATTGCTGGTTGTGGCCTTCGGTTTGATCCTCTGGGGTGTACTGGCCGACACAAGGGAAACGAGCGACTTCGCAGGCATGGAAGTTTCTGTGGAGGCTCTAAGAGTCGCTAGCACGCTTCTGGGAGTCGGGATCGTTACTGGCGTGGTTGCCGGAACGATCATCGGCCTGGTGGATCGCTGGCACGACTTCGAGAAGTGAGTGCCGATGGTCGCCAACACACCTTTTCGGTGGTCGAATAGCTGTTAGAACCGGTAGGCCATCAGGTTGGTGGTGAGCACCACGAGCCGGCTCACGGCTCGACCTGTCGACGTCGACGGAGATGCACGTGCGCACGCGCCGCTCCCCACATCAGGCCTAGCTCGTGGAGCGATTCGTCGACGTCGGCGAAGGACATCGGCGCGAGGTCGTAGTCATCATCGGGGAACACTCGTCTGGCGAATTCGTCGCGCGGAAGCGGCGGCACACCCAGCTCCCTGAGGGCCTCCGTTGCCGGCCCCAGTGCCTTCCGCAGCACAGCAAGCGGATTCTCGGCACCGGCATCGACGTCGGCGGTGAGCGCGGCACGGACGTGGGGCCCGACCGTCGCCGCAGTGACCACCCCCGCGTCGAGGAGCCGGACTCGCACCTCCTCGGTGACGACGACGCCGGCCACAGCGGCTCTCTCCTGCGTCACCCGCTCGATCCAGGTCGGCACGACCGCCTCGAGTGCGTCAGCCAACTCCCCCGCGATCGCGACGAGGCGGGCCTCGTCGATCGAGAGGTCGGAAGTGCCAGGGGCGTCACTCACCTGGCCATCATGACAGTGACATCAACCTCCCTCAGAACTAATAGGTGCCGTGTAGGTTCGGCTCGGTGAACCCTTCGGTCATCGGAACAGTCATCACCCTCGTAATCGTCATTGCGTGGATCTTTGGAATCCTCCTCCTCGGGAGCAACGCAGCGGCGGGCGTCCTGGTCATCCTCTTTGCAATCGCCCTCACATACGTGTTGAGAGTATGGAAACGGGAGATGCGCAATCAAGAAGTGCTAGAAGCGCTCGAGGCTCAATTGAGTGATGACGAAACCCCTGAGAAGGGGTAGGCCGGGGGGTCCTTTCGTGGGTGGACACTTGGGGAGTAGTTTTCACGTTTTCCCTGTTGCCAGAACCGTTTTAAGCCGTTTCTTTGTCCTCCCCCTCACTGGGTACCCGAGAGCCGCCTTCGTTAGACCATACGTCGAGGGCTTTATTCAACATCTCCCCGGCTTCAGGGTTGAGAGTGTCGGCTTGGGTCCGCCAGTAGGCGTCCATCATCTCGTCAATGACGTCCTCGACGGGGTTGTTATCCATGCGTCAGCACCTTACGGGAGTCCTGCCGCCATTTCCAGGGCCACCAACCTGTTCTCGAGTGATTGGTCTTGGCGGTAGCGGG
>CAXMOW010000033.1:0-4003 GCA_964195235.1 uncultured Acidimicrobiia bacterium
CGGACATTGGTCTTGTCTCGATGGAAGAGATGACCATGGTTGCCCGTCTGATTTGTGACGTGGTGACGATACCGGTGATCGCTGATGCCGACACTGGCTACGGAGGGGTCCACAACGTGGCCCGGGTCGTCGCGGCCTACGAGAGAGCGGGTGTGGCTGCGATCCAGCTCGAGGACCAGGTATTCCCCAAGCGTTGTGGCCATTTCGACAGCAAGCAGGTTGTACCGGTGGGCGAGATGTTGGAGCGGCTCTCCTCGGCGGTAGAAACTCGCAGCAAGACGGCCGGCGACGGCATTCTGATCATTGCCCGAACTGACGCCGCAGGCCCTCTTGGTTTTGACGAGGCAATGCGCAGAGCCCGCATATACGGTGAAGCAGGAGCAGATCTACTTTTCGTAGAAGCTCCCACCAGTCGTGACCAACTCGAAGTTCTCGGAAGGGAATTATCGGAGTGGCCACTCGTCGCCAACATGGTCGAAGGGGGCAAGACCCCTTTGCTCAGCGTTGATGAGTTGGCAGAACTTGGGTTTTCCCTCATCCTTTTCCCCGGGAGTATCACCAGGACAGTCACCGGGGCCGCGAGGTCCCTTTTGCGGGAGCTGGCCGAGGCTGGGAGCACACGGGAAATGATTGACGTAATGGCATCCTTTGATGAGGTCAATGATTTGGTGGGGTTGGGAGATGCTGATCAGTGGGAGCGGAGTATCTCCAAAGACATATCACATCGAGAAGAAGCTGGCTCTTGACGAGATCTCGCCTGGGGTTGTGGCTGATCGTCGTGCTGGGGATATTGACGCTAGGCGCGTGTGCGGAGTCCTCGACCAGCACCACAACGCCTTTTCAAGGTCTTGATGGGTGTAAAGCCGGCGCCGGCTCGGCCATTGCCTTTTTGCAACGGACTCTCCAAGCAATCGGAGACGCCGACATCGAGGAAGCTCCTCAAATGGTTCCATCCTTCGACAACGATGTAGAGACCATGATGTACCGGGCTCGCGAGGTGCACTGCACAGAAGAGGGTTTCAATCGGGCGATTGTTGATCGGTTAGATGAGCTTGTTGGCGAAGGAGCTGCCGCTCAGATGCTCATCGCCACAGTCGAGGCGCGTGGTCTTGGTTCTCTCGACGCCGCCAACGGCGGGCTGATCACACTCTCTGGCGAGTGAGACTCTTCAGGAACCCTGCCGTTCGGCCTTCTCGACCTCGGTCAGCACATAGAAGACAAACTCAGATCTTCCTTCAGGGCTGCGCTCTTTCGGAATCGGATTCTCCTTGAACCAGTCGAGGTAGTTGGCATACGCTTCGTGATCAAGAAAGTGAAGCTCGGCTATCCGATCAATTTGCACCGGTGTGGTTGTGGTTTCGGTTCCAGCGCTTGTCGATGTGATAGGTCGCACCACGGTGTTGAGCTCGACATGGTCGATAAAGGGATTGGCCAACAAATCCGGGTAGTGGACATCCCACAGCCAGGAGTCGTACGCCTCAACCGAGAGACCTTCGACGATGTTGTATCCAAGGATTGCCTTGAGAGTTGGGCTCATTGAAAATGTTTCTCCTACTCGCTGTGATTGAACGTCGGCACCAGACGCTGATATGAAGTTGACTCGGAAAGACCTTCCACACCAACCAAAACATGCGACGCACCTGCCGCGCCAATTTTTGGTTCAGTGTTGAGTCGAAACTTTATCTCCAGCTCGTCTTTTGAAAGTGGGTTTTCCGGCCCGCCTCTTGTGTGGGTCACCCGATGCTCGAATTGGGCTCCGTTGTCGGTCTCCACACGGAGGACGCCGGGGAACTGATTGGGGAAATCCTGAGTCGACTGCTCGTCCGCATAGCAGTGGACCAATGCCGAAAGAGCTAGGCGGTCCGGATCTCGTACATGGTCATCGCTGAAATCAGAGCTCGAGACTCCGAGTCCGCCGCCACCGGACAGAGCAGTAGCGACAGTAAAGGGCCCGCTGAATCTGGCGCTGTATCCCGATTCGGGCCTGGCCTTCGCATCCAGTGGCTCAGCGATGGTTCTGAGGACTGGCGCAGGCACTCCGAGCCTTATGGCGGTGATCGAATCCGGATGGACACCCTGCTGGCGTAGATGGATTGCGGCGTCGATACCAGCGTGCGTGAAGTGGTTGGTCGGGTACGGCTTTGTGAAAAGCCGGAGCAGTTCCCATTTCTCACCCAGACCACCGACCAGGGAGGCGCTGTCGTAGAAGCCGCCGGTGAAAGCTTCGAAAAATCCGAATCGACCTTCGAGAATCGTTGGAGGCCCGGTCATTCCTGCTGTGGCCAGCTCGGCTGCCGTGATGCCTGAGTGGGCGGCCCATCCGCAGTGCATTCGCTTTACGGTGCCCCCGGTTCGATTCGCTTCGATCAGCCCGGACCCCATTGATGCGGCAATGCCCATGGCGTGGGAGACCATCGTGGTGTCGGCTCCGTGGAGCAGTGCCGCAGCCACGGCCGCTCCGATGGTGCCGCATATCGACGTTGCGTGCAGGCCTCTCTCAAAGAAGATCGAGTTTCGGAGCTCGGGGTCATACGCCGCCATTCCCAAGCGGCATGTCACCTCGATACCGAGGGCGATAGCGGTTTCGAGATCAGCCCCTGGCGAGGCCTTGACCTCGGCCACTGCAAGGGCGGCAGGGACCACCGATGCCGAAGGATGAAGAACGGAAGGCAGGTGAGTGTCGTCAAAGTCGAGGGCGTGAGCCATGGTGCCATTCACGAGCGCAGCGCTCGCCGCGGGAAATCTCTGAGAGAGCCCGGGGACGGAGGCCTCGGGTACGCCGCCTCGGCCAACAACGGTGGATGTAACAACCCCGACCGCGGGTTCGTTCACGGCAGCGATAGATACTCCGAGCGTGTCGATAATGCTCCTCCGAGTGGCGGCACTCACCTCCGGGTCGAGTTCGGAGCGGAATTGGCGAGATGCAAACTCGGCGAGTTGTTGAGTTGGGCTTTCAGTCATCGATCAGGGCGATCGGCCGAATTGGTGAACCCGTTGCCCCCACCAACTTCAGCGGTGTAGCAACAAACACGAACTCGCTGACACCAGACGCTGCGAGACGGGAAAGGTCCATCACTTCGATGATGTGGATGCCGGCTTCCACCAGAAGAATCCGATGGGCTGGGAGGATCGCGTGCCCAACCGCTGGTTCGATCTTTTCAAATGCGATTGTTTCTGCGCCGGCGATTCTGATTCCGTGATCAGACAACCATCTGGCGGCGGCCTCTCCCGGTCCAGGGGTTCCGGTGTCAGCTCCGATGAAAGCGGCAGGGTTGGTCCAGTGATGAGACCAACCAGTCCGAATCAGAACCGCATCATCGGCCATCACCTCAACGCCCTGGCGGCTCGCAGATTGCTCGATGTCGTCAACCGAGACTTCATAACCACCCTGCAAGATATCCACCCCGCGGAGAGCAGTGATATCGAGCATCACCCCGCGACAAACAATCGGTTCGACGGTTTCAATGCCCAACTCAGAGAAACCCAGATTGGATTGGATCGAGTCAGGCTCGACCCCTCCATGAAGAAGCCCGTCTTGGGATACGTGAGAGAGTGCGTCGATGTGTGTCCCCACATGGCCACCGGTGACGATTATCTCGTTTGCCGCTGACGCACCGTCGGACCGGACCATGTCCCCATGTCGCCTCATCAAGGCGAGTTGGAATGCGGGATGATTGGGGGAGACCGGCATCCCACGATGTAGTGGTTGGGCCAGGTCGATGACGTGAGATGACGAGAGACGATTCCAGATGGAGTCCACTAGATGGCTCCAAGATCCGAAAGCTCTACCAATTCCTCGGAGTCAATACCCAAGTCGCCGTATACGGCTTTGTTGTCGGCACCGATGCCCCGACCGCTCCATGTGATGGCTCCCGGAGTGGCAGAGAGGCGGAACATGAGGTTTTGCATACGAATCGGGCCGAGATCCTCGTCATCGATTGTGGTGATGGAATCCAGAGCCTGGTATTGGGGGTCGTCGAATATGTCGGCGATGTCATAGACC
>CAXMOW010000033.1:4013-16729 GCA_964195235.1 uncultured Acidimicrobiia bacterium
ACCGGGGCAACCGCAGCACTGGCCTTTTCGAACTGCTTGACAACTTCATCGAGGTTGCGATCGCCGATCCACGCTCCGACCATCTTGTCGAGTTGGTCGGCGTGTTGTGCACGACCATGTCCCGTCTCGAACCAGGGCTCCGAGATCACCTCCGGGTGTCCAACGAGTTTCATGACTCTCTCGGCCACATTGTGGGCGCTGGTCGAGATCGCGACCCAGTGCCTATCTCGGGTCTGATAGGTGTTGCGTGGAGCGTTGTTGACTGATCGGTTTCCGGTTCTCTCCTGAATCACCCCAAGTTGGTCGTACCAGATTGGCTGGGGGCCGAGAATGGAGAGGATTGGCTCGATGATTGCAAGATCGATGATCTGACCGGACCCATTTCGAACATCACGGTTGTACAGACACATCTGAATCGCGTTGGCGAGAGCTAAGGCGGATATGCCGTCGGCGAGGCCAAAAGGTGGCAGCACCGGTGGTCTGTCAGCCTCACCTGTGATCGCCGCAAATCCGGACATCGACTCAGCGAGCGTCCCGAACCCCGGACGTGATTTGTATGGGCCGAATTGGCCAAAACCGGTAACCCTTGCGATCACTAACCCCGGGTTGAGTTTCATGAGATCGTTCGGGTCCAAGTTCCAGCGTTCGAGGGTTCCCGGTCGGAAATTCTCAATGAGCACATCTGAGTTTTTCACCAAACGGCGCATGAGGTCCTGGCCCCTAGCCATTGACATGTTGCAAGTCACCGTCTGCTTGTTCCGGCCCAGCATCTTCCACCACAAATTGATGCCGTCTTTCTGGTAGCCGTGATTGCGGACCGGGTCTCCGCGTGGGTGTTCGACTTTGATTACCTCGGCGCCAAAGTCCCCCAAAAGCGTTGCAGCCATTGGTCCGGCAAATAGGGTTGCGGCATCGATAACCCGCACCCCTTTCAGTGGTCCTGACACACGTTCTCCACTATGTTCCACTCAACGGAATAACGTTCCACATACTAGACATGCCACATAAACTCGTAGCTTCCGTGTGATCTCGTCAACAAATCATCGGATTTGGCCATCTCCGTGACACGCCGCTCCTACCTATACGCTCCCGGGAACCGGCCGGAGCTGTTTGAAAAGGCTCTGAAGTCTGGTGCCGATGGGGTGATCCTGGATCTAGAAGACGCCGTGGTTTCGGATGCAAAGAAAGCTGCGGCTCGACATGTTGTCGACTACTTGTCGGATGGAGAGATCTCGGCGACTGACCCCGAAATCTGGGTTCGTGTCAACAATCGACCAGGGTTTCTCGAAGATGAACTCACTGCACTCGGCGGGTTGGGACGGCTCACCGGAATCAGCCTCCCCAAGGTCGAAGGTGCGGGTGTGCTCGATCGAGTGAATGAGCTGCTGCCCGAGGGGGTTGGCGTCCTGGCCCTCATTGAGTCAGCCGTCGGAGTGATGGCGGTCGCCGAGATCGCCATGCATCCCCGGGTTCAAAGGCTTGGGCTCGGTGAAGCCGATCTCATCGCTGACTTGAAGATGAGCCCCTCTGCGGAACGAGTTGAATTGATGCCGATCAGGGTCAAGCTCGTGGTGGCTTCGGCAGCAGCCAGAATCGACCAGCCAGTGGGCCCGGCCTTCGTGGATATCGGAGACCACCAGGGTCTGGAGCGTTCCAGCGATGAGCTGCGTCGGCTCGGATTTGGCGGCCGTTCGGCCGTGCATCCGAGTCAGTTGGAGATCATCAACAGAACTTTCACACCGACAGAGTCTGAGATTGAACACGCCGAGGAACTCATTCGATCTCTCGCGGAAGGGGTCGGGCGCGAGACGGGAGTCTTTGTCGACAGTCAGGGAAAGATGGTTGATGAGGCCGTTGTGCGGAGTGCTCGTCATGTTCTCGACATTGCAGACAGACTCCAACAACGGGAAGGGAAAACGAGTGGCTGAAAAACCCCAAGGTCAGACGATTGCAGCAGTCGAACGGGCTGCCGATGTTCTCAATGCGTTCATAGAGCTGGACGGGGCAAACGTGGGAGTGACCGAGCTGTCGGAGAGACTTGGATTGTCCAAGGCCGTTGTCCATCGAATCCTCACGTCGCTTCGAGTCAAGGGGTTCGTCGAATTGGATGAGGACACACGAAGGTACTCCTTGGGCCCGTCCTCGTTGTCACTAGGCCTGACATACCTGCAGAAGATTGATGTTCGAGATGAAGCGAGAAGCTTTTTGAGGGATCTCTCTGATCAGAGCAATGAGACCGCCACGCTGTCCGTGAGACGCGGTGACGTCCGCATGTATGTGGACCAAATCACACCCGCTCGGGAAGTGAAGATGACTGTTCAACTGGGTCACCCGTATCCTCTCCACGCCGGAGGGTCGTCAAAGGCATTCCTAGCTCACCTTTCGGAAGAGTTCATTGATGATTATCTGAGCAGACCGCTAGAGGCGCTCGGTCCCCTCACTATCACGGACCCTGATGTCATCCGGAAGGATCTCGCTCGTGTTCGCGTCGATGGGTTTGCATCTTCACTCGGCGAGCGTCAAGAAGGAGCTGGTTCGGTGGCGGCACCCGTATTCGGGCACGAAAACGACCCAGTGGCCGTGATCAGTGTTTGTGGTCCGGTTGAGCGGTTCCGCAATGAGATCGGGGACATCGCTCCGATCCTGCTGGAGTCCACGCGAAGGCTTTCGCGACGATTGGGATGGGAAGCCTGACTCGCTCAACCTGAATAGGGTCGTGCCAGGTATTTTCCGACGGGAGAGCCAACAACTGACCCGTTGTTGAGTACATGCGCCCCTCTCACAAACGTGTGCTTGACTTTGCCTTGTAGCTGAGTGCCCTCCATCGGGGAATACCCCTGGGCTGATTCTGATTCATCGGCTTGCACGGTCCAAGCGGTCTCTGGGTCCAGCAGAGCGATGTCAGCGTCAAAACCCGGAGCGATGTCGCCTTTGGTCAAAAGGCCGAAGCGTCTTGCCGGGTTCCATGAAACCAATTCGGCCACACGATTTGCTGAAAGCCCGCGTTTGGTCCCTTCGGAAAAGACACCAGCTAGGAGATACTCGGTGCCACCAAACCCGGATTTGGCCTGCCACACGTTTTCAGGGTCCGGCCCCAGCTTTGTCTCAGGCTTGCAGCAGGCATGGTCTGATACCACCCAGTCCACATCGCCGGCGAGGACGGCTTCCCAGAGGGCTTCGACATCTTCTGGCGAACGCAAAGGCGGGTTGACCTTGCCATAGAGACCGCTTGACTTTTCATGATCCGTCAGCAAGTGCCCGATGGTGACCTCGCGACGGAAGTCGATGTGGGGATAGGTGGAGGCCATGAGCCGGGCTGCCTCGATGGCGGCGGCGGACGAGAGGTGAAGAAGGTTGACATTCGTGAGCCCAGTTGTGTGTGCCAGATAGGCAGCGATCGTGATGGCCAAACCCTCGGAATGAGGAGGACGAGCAGCTGAATAGGCGGCAAGACCTTCGAGATCACCTTCTTGCTCGACCATCTCGGTATAGGCGGTCATGATCTCAGCCGTTTCGCAATGAAGACTGAGCGACAGGTACTCCGCAATGTCTGGGTACTTCTCCCTCGATGCCTGGAGCCCACGCATGATGAACTCGAAGTGGGCGTAGTCGTAGCGCTCGCCAGGAGGGGTCATCAAGAATGAAGACTGGTCGTCGGACTTGCCGTGCAACCCGTGACCTCCGTAGAACATGAAAACCTTGTACGAAGTCACCCCGAATTGGTCAATGAGAAGTGGGATTTCATCAATGTGGCTGCTCTGCATCGGCGCCAGGTGAAAGCCGTAATCAACAAAGGCTCGATTCTTTGTACTGTCGAGAACCTCAGGAAAGAAGTCTGCGTAGGGCCCTCCCTTGTTGAGGTAATACTGACCCGTGCGGATGTAAGTCATGGCTGTTGTGGTGCCACCCTGAGCGGCCGCCCGACTCTCGGTGACGGCGTCTTCGGCAAGTGGGTTGTAGATCCCCCAGTGACAATGGGCATCGACAGACCCGGGGAAGGCCAAGAGACCGCTGCCATCCACAACCTTCTCCGCTGACGCGGTGTCGAGGTTTGGCGCGATGGTGGAAATCACGCCGCTGGAGACCGCAATGTCCATCTTCGTGGTCCCGGTCTGGCCTGGACGAACGATTTCGCTTCCCTTGATGACCAGGTCGTGGTCTGCCATTGATCTTCCTCTCACAAATGAACGGGGTGGCGAGCGTACACTCCGTCCCGGTGTGTGGAACGCTGTTTCGTTGGACGCCATGCGCAGTGGGCCAACGAGAACATCCGCGGCTTGTACGCACATTCCTATGGTTGCCAGCAACGAGAACAAGGGGGCGTGTGTGGACATTGACCAAGGTTTTGCTGGCTAGCGCACGGACTGGCCAGGTCGGGGAGCTATTCGTCGCAATCTGTCGTGGTGGCCGGTGAGCATCGAGACGGTGGTTGCCCTGATGGTGATTGGCCTTGTGACCGGGGCTCTGATTGGAACTGTTGGAGTTGGGGGAGTTCTCCTGGTGCCGGCCCTCGTGCTGATTGGTGGGCTCGCAGTTCACGAGGCGACACCGATTGCCACGTTGAGTTTTCTATTCACGGGAATTGCCGGCACGTTTGCCTACGCCCGGCAACGACGCATCGATTGGTCGATCACAAAATGGCTGCTTTTGGCCTCGATACCAGGTGCGGTCGCAGGCGCCGCCACGAATGTTGCTCTCCCGGCTATCGGAGTCACCATCGCAATCGCGGCGATGCTTACCGCGGCTGCGGCACAGTCGTTTCGCGATCCAACTTCCCCGTCGCCTGTCCGGCGGCGTTCGATAAGTGTGACCCTGCTGATCGTCATTGGGGTCGCAGTCGGTTTCGGCTCAACTCTCTCCGGCACTGGTGGCCCGGTGTTGCTAATACCGATCATGTTGTTTGCCGGTTCCACTGTGGGACTCGCCGTTTCCGCGAGTCAGCCAATCCAAATTCCGATCGCGATCTTCGGCGCCGCCAGCTTTCTGGCTTATGGATCCCTGGATTGGAAACTTGCATTGGCCCTTGGCGTCACCCAGGGACTCGGGGTCGTAGCTGGCGCCAGGATCAGCGGTCGTTTGCCCACTGAAATCCTCCGACGTCTCGTGGCGTGGGCTCTCGTTGCATCGGCAGCCATATTGGTAGTGAAAGCGATCACCGGATGACCCTCGATGTTGACATCGCTCGTGTTTGGAGGGTGGGAATCAGCGTCAACAGATCCGTCGACCAATGTGAACAGCAGCTCGACACGTGGTGGGATGCGTTGAGCGATCTCATGCGCGTGAGAACTGAGTGTCACCGACCTCCGGTCACGCTTCCGAGGCAGTTCGGGCGACGGCCGCCAGGATCTTGGCGTATCCGGTGCATCGACAGAGATTGCCGGAGAGACCGATACGAATCTCCTCCTCCGATGGGCTTGGATTACGTTCGAGCAGGCCGTTTGCCGACATGATCATGCCCGGCGTGCAGAAACCACACTGGACGCCGCCTTCCTCGAGAAGGATTCGCTGCAGGGGGTGCAGTCCGTCGGCCGGCATCACCCCTTCAACAGTTGAAACAGACCTACCTTCGGCCTGTACTGCCAGGTAGGAACACGAGTTCACCGGCTGACCGTCGAGCAGCACCATGCACGCCCCGCACTCGGAGTCATCGCAGCCTTCTTTGGTCCCGGTTAGCCCGATTTCGTTGCGGAGCACACCGAGCAGGTTGCGCCCCATGTCGATATTGACCGGATAGTCAACATCGTTGACTGTGAGCGTCAGTGATTCGGTCACAGCGTCGCTCCGACACCAATTGCCCTATTCACAGGGACCCCAATCATCTCTCCCGAAGCCCTGCGAGCAGCGGCTTTCATGGCCCTTGCAGCCATGACACCGACCGTGTGTCTGCGATAACCATCGCTTGCCCTAACGTCGCTGATGGGGGCTGCCACATCAGAGGCTGCTGCACCGATCACCGCCGCTGCATCGTCTGGCGTTTTGCCGGCCACGAGTGCGGAAGCGCCCTCGACTTCAATGATCGTGGGTGCCACGGCTGACAGGGCTACCGACCCGGTTGAAATTGTTCCGTCCTCAGCCAAAGTCACGCTGGCAGCAGCCCCAACCACCGCAATCTCCATTGCCCGCCGGTACTCCAATCGGACATAAGCGCTGCCCGACATCGCCGGGCGCGGAGGCAGGGCGATTGCCACACACAGTTCATCGGCGGCTGCAGTTGTCTGGCCGGGCCCCGTCCAGAGTTCTGACAACTCCACGACTCGCGAGCCCTGAGCCGATTGGATCTCTACTACAGCACCCAAGACCATCAAGGGCGCTCCGGTATCCATCGCAGGGGAGGCGTTCATCACGTTGCCACCGATGGTGCCGAGGTTTCGAGTGGACGGTGACCCAACAAGTGCGGCGCCGTCGGCGAGTGCGGTGTAATCAGACAGAATCATCGGGTCGTTCATCAATCGGGCGTGGGTGATACCTGCCCCGACCCGAATGCCATCGTCAGTGGACTCGAGCAACGCCAGCTCGTTGAGCCGATCAATTGCCACCAATGATGTCGGCAAAGGTGCCTTGCCTTGTCGAGCGCCAACAACAAGATCGGTTCCACCCGCAATTGGCCGAGCTCCTGCGGTCAGTGCGGCTAGTGCCTCGTCGAGGGTCTGGGCGATGGTGAAGCTCACGCTTCGTCTTGCCCAGCCATTGTTCCCCACACCCGCTCCGCCGTCATTGGTAGCTGGCCAACGGGTCGCCCGATCAATTTGGTGATGGCATTTGAGATCGCAGCCGCTGTGGCCACGTTGGGGGCCTCGGCTATTGGCTTGGAACCATGGGGGCCCAGTCCGGGGGTCGGTATCTCAGCGAAGTGAACTTTGATCGGGGGAGCATCCGCCATCGTCTGCAGTTTGTAATCGAGAAAGGTCGGATTCTCCTGGCCTCCCTCTTCGGAGTAGACCGTTCCCTCAGTAAGGGCTTGACCAATTCCCATCATCACTCCCCCTTCAACCTGACCTCTCGCGCCAGTTGGGTTGATGATTACTCCGGAGTCATGGGCGGTGCTCACCTCAAGGACCCGAACTACACCAGTCTCCTGATCCAAACGTATCTTGACCGCATGACAGGAGAATTGGGGACCGGCCCAACCGGAAAGTCCTTGGTCGCCTACACAGGCGACACCGACCGCTGACGGGTAGTCGGCTGGGGTGCCTGAGCCCTTGCCCAACAGCATTTCCCCTCTAGCCGCCAGAGCTGCCAGTTTGACGATCGAAATCGACGAGTCAGGCGAACCAGCTACGTGCGCTTGCCCATCCATAAGGACAATGTCTTCGGGAGAAGCCTCTAACTTCTCTGCCGCCAGATTCTTCAGTTGGACGGCTATCTGCTGTGCCGCCTCGACGGTGGCCCGCCCGTTGTTGAGAATTGTCTGCGAGCCAGTCGCTCCTTCGTCATAAGGCGCAGCACTGGTGTCCTGATAGACCAGCTCGAAATCCTCCGGCTCCATACCGAGTTCGGCGGCGGCAAGGATAGGAAGTGTCATCACCGAGCCGGTCCCGCATTCTTGGGCGCCGGTTGTGATTATCCCTTTGCCGTCGTTGTCGATCTTGACGTACGCCCCAGAGGCACCGGGGAAACTCGGCCACCATCCAACAGCTACCCCGATGGCCTCGCTGTCATCTAGCTCCTGGTCGTAGCCGATGCCTGATACTGCTTCTCGGATGCACTCTTGCAGCCCGATTTCGTCATACACCTGTCCAGCGACTCCGGTTTCACCTGTGTCGATGCAGTTCAGCTGGCGGAAGGCGACCGGGTCCATGCCGAGGACCGCCGCCAGCTCATCGGTGTGCGATTCCAACGCCCAACAGGCTTGCGGCGCAGTGGGAGCACGCACCGAGCCCGAAGGTTGATGGTTGGTGTAGATCTCGGAGGCCGCCGCATCATTAAAGACGATCTTGTAGGGCCCGAGGGCGTGCATCGCGGCCATGTGGGGGAAGAACGAAGAGTCCGCGCTGTACGCACCGTTGTCGAGCAGTACCCGTGCACGTCGAGCAGTCAAAGTCCCATCGTTGTTCAATCCTGTTGTGATCTCAACGATCATCCCTTCTCGCCGCCGATCGGGAGCGAGGAACTCCTCCTCTCGCGAGAACACCAGGCGGACAGGACGTCTCGCTGTCTTGGCCAAAGCGGCAATGTGCGCCTCGTAGTGGAAACCGCATTTGCCGCCGAAGCCCCCGCCCATGTGCGGAACAATGATCCGCACTCGATTAGTGGGAAGATCGAGGGTCTCGCATACACCGTCACGCGCTTGGAACGGCACCTGGGTGGAGCTCCAGATCGTCACCCGGTCACCCTCCCATTGGGCGAGCACTCCGCGGGGTTCGATGGGCGCCGCGTGTGACGCATCGGCTACATAGCGGCTGGAGACGACGTGATCCGCATCAGCCAGACCGGCGTCGACATCTCCTCTGGTCATCGAAGTGAACGACGCGACGTTGCCGTTTCGTTCGACATCGGCCGCCTCGTAGTCAGCCCACCCTTCGTGGACGAGCGGTGACCCATCGGTAATGGCCGCTTCCAGATCCGTGACAGATGGCAGCGGCTCGTATTCGACGATGACAGCAGCGAGAGCCCGCTGTGCTGTGTCAGCGTCAACCGCCGCAACGGCCGCAACAACTTCGCCCTCAAATCGCACCACGTCTTTGGCGAACAAGGTCCGATCGGCGATCGATCCGAACCGATGCTCGGGGACGTCTTCGTGGGTGAGGACGGCAAATACACCCGGTATCTGACGAGCTGCTGATACGTCGAGCCGAACGATTCGCGCATGAGAGATTCCTGCGTAGAGGAACTTGGCGGTCAGCATCCCTGTGAGGGTGACGTCGGCAACATAGCGACCGCTCCCGGTCACTTTGTCGGGACCATCAGGGCGTATGAAGACTTTGGATTCGGCTAGCAGTGGCATGGCTCACTCTCGTGGGCCGCGATCGTAGCCAGACACCGCACCGTTCCACTTGGGATCATCGCCTTGCCGTGATTACCCAGGATCAAGCAAGTCAACGCTGGGTCACGTCTTTGGCAAACTCCTCAAATACGTTCACAAAATGATCGATTTCCCCATCGCTGTGCGCCACGGACAAGGTCCACTGCTCGTCGGCTCCTGGTGTCATATAGACGCCGTTGACCATGTGATAGAGCCAACCAAGATAGTTGAGATCATCTCTGAAATGCTGAGCGTACGAGCGGTAATCGACCACCCGTTGTTCGGCGAACATGACGCACCCTTTTGCGGCAAGACCCACCGCATAGGCAGGCAGGCCATAGCGGTCACAAACGTCCTGACATCCATCGACCATGCGTTGACCGATCTGGTCGAGTCTGTGGTACGCCTGTTCGTTGAGAACCTCAGTCAAAGTCACCTCGGCTGCTGCCATCGTGAGAGGGTTCCCGTTGAATGTTCCAAGTTGTGGCACAGTCCCATCCGAAATCTGGGCCATGATCTCGTTGGTTCCGAGCGTCGCCCCAATGGGAGTGCCGCCCCCAGTTGCCTTGGCCAAGGCGATCAAGTCGGGGACGACGTCGTATCTCTCCGTTGCGCCCCCCGCGGCAACGGTGGCACCGGTCTTGACCTCATCGAAGATCAGAACGACATCGTGTCTTCGCGTTATCTCCCGGACCTTCCCCAGGTATCCGGGATTGGGAGGAACTACACCGATGTTCAACATGATCGGTTCGATGATCATGGTGCCGATCTCCGGATTGGCCGCAAGTGCTGCCTCAAGTGCATCCGGATCGTTGAATGGCACCACTGAGGTCAGGTCGAGCAACGCCTTCGGAATCCCAGCCGACTGCGGTACCGAAACCGGGTGTTCTCTGGGACCGATATCATCCGGGTCCGGATGCACCGAGAACATGACGGCGTCGTGATGCCCGTGGTAGGAGCCCTCAATCTTCAGCAGACCATCCTTCCCGCTGTAGGCGCGCCCCAAGCGGATAGCGTCCAAGGTTGCCTCGGTGCCCGAGTTCGAGAACCGTACTTTCGGAAGTCGATAGCGCCGGATCAGTTCTTGAGCGACACGCACTGCGGTCTGATTGGGTGCGGCGAAATGTGTGCCTTTTAGCGCGGCGTCCGCGATCGCTTTGGCGATAGCCGGGTGAGCATGACCGACGACCATCACCCCGAAGCCATTGTGGAAGTCGGTGTACTCGTTTCCGTCGAGGTCGACGACCTTGGAACCATCACCTTCAACTATGAAGATGGGATGAGGCGTTTGCTCCTGAAATGACGATGCCACCCCACCGGGAAGAAATTCCTTGGCCTCCTCGACGTATTCGCCTGACCGACTTGTACGGAGTCGAAGCGATTCCTCCAACGACTTGGTCAGCTCAGCTACTCGGTCCGGGTCCACAGTGGCACCCATTTCAAACTCCAATCACGTTTCCGAATATCGCATTATGGCGAACAGATAGCCATGCATCCTCATCCGTTCCTGGCTACCGCCAGAGCTACGGATTCGGGGCTATCGGACTTCACCACAGAACCAAACCACTCAAAGCTTCGCTTGGGGATCCGTTCTTGGCTCTCCTGGTCAGCCCATACAAGACCGAAACGCTGCTCGAACCCCTGTGTCCACTCGAGGTTGTCGCGCAAACTCCAGACGAAGTAGCCATCTATGGGAACTCCATCGTCGGCAGCATGCAGTACTGCGTTGATGTGTTGATTTAGGTAGTCAATTCGGCGGCGGTCCTCAATGTGATCATCGCCGTCAGGGGAGTCGGAATAACTCGCGCCATTCTCGGTCACAACGACCGACTTCGGTGAGTATCGATTGTTCGGTTCGGAGAGGTAACTGCGGATGCCGTCAGAATCGACGCTATCCCATCTGGGTGTAACCACCATTGGACCATCGTTTCCGCAGCGCTTAGCCATGGCCGAGGTCGAGATTCGTGGTGTGGGGTTTGGTGAAGTGGTCGCTAAGCGGATTCGACTCGCTGTGGGGGGGGATTGGCCGTTGTAGAGGGGGGTGAGCAGCTGATCTAGCAGGCGCCTTCCACTCGAAGGGGATCGACATCGGTCAGCAATTGGAATGCCCCGGTTAGAACTTCGCAGGTTGGGCTTCCGATCCTGACCATTGTTGCGTACTCATCGAGAAGGCCCCAGGTGATCACCTCAGCGGAGTATTCCTCGCCACGTTCGGCCCATGGAGCGTTGGGGTCCCCCCAGACCTCCAGTCCGGCTAGTTCGAGAAGACGCTGCTGGGCATCATCGTTGACATGATCGAGAACCCATGCGTGGGCCAGTTCGTGGAGCACCGAACTGCGAACAATGAGGGGCAGTTCGGAGCAGGGTTCACTTCCACGACAGAGATCGTCCTCGTAGTAGCAAAGGAAGACATTGCGACTGCCATCAGCCTGAAGAAGTCGACCTGAGCGGCCTTGGCAGCGTCTGCTTGGCTCGAACGTCACGTTCTCCACGACGGGCTCGCCCAGGCCAGCTTCAACAAAGCGTCGCATGCTTGCTAGTACCAGATCCTCAAGCAGCCGAGTCCCATTGTGGATCTTGATCTCCCGGCCTTCGTCGGTGCGGAGCACGCCTGTCACCACCTGATCACGTGGAGGAGGAGGCAGCGCCAACCCACTCCACCAACCCGTTGGGGGGACTGTCTCCGAACAGAGGGAGAAGGTCTCAACCTCTTGGTAGCGGTGTTCTTCGATGATCCGACCGTCGTTGACCTGCCACGCCACTGCGACCTGACGGACACAGCCTTCCTCGTCCGTGACATGAAAGACCCCAACCGCGCGCTGGGAATCCTGGCCATACTCGGCCGGCCCCAAATAGACCGCGAGATCATCTTCGGAGGTGTCTCTACCGACCCTGGCGGCTGAAGCCACTTCCACCTGAGTCGTGCCGGCCGACGCGGCGAGGAGAGCCGGCAGGCCAAAGGCTTTGACGCCGAAAAGAGGATCGTGAATCGTGGCATCTGGCTCGTAAAGACGGGCGAGGCTGGCTTCGTCGCCATCGGTCCATATTCTGGCGTAGTCCATATACAGCCTTTCATACACAGCGAGCACGTCAGGGGAGACACGCTGGCCTCTTCGCAGCGACCCTCCCAGGTCGTAGACCGCTTCTCCCGTAATCAAGCCCGACTCGATCTGGCTGAAAACTGCACTCAACTCATCGGTTGCCGGCCAACGGGTGAGGGTGATCGCGCCATCTGATCCCAGGTGCAGGGCAAGGATCTGTTGGTCGAGGTCTCCAGAGTTGAAGCGGAGCAGATCTCGCACAAGTGCGCCACCTCTCAGGTCACCCCGCCACTTCTCCACGAATGCATCACTCGCGTAGTAGTCGAGTACACCGTAAAAATCGTTCTCCGTGTAGGCGGCCGCGAGCCCATCGAAGTAGTCGACTGCCTCACTTCCCCACGGATCCGAAGCGGCAGCACCCTCGTCGGGTCCGCACGCGACAACCGCTAGCGACACCAGAATCAGAGGTACCCAGACTCGGGAGCTTCGGAAAGTTGTCATCGCCTCAACGTGAGTATGGCGATCGAGGACGGCTCGTAGTGCGTGTGCCCCGGCTAGGGACGAAAGCAGCAGGGTCTATCGGTTGTGAGCAATGAGGACTCCCTCTCTGGGAGACAAGACAAGACCGCCCTTGAAGACCTCGTCTCGCTGTGAGTCTGTAGTCGATATCACAACCTCACCGAAAGTTAGGGCTACCTCCTGGAACTCGTCAG